>DASTGL010000157.1:0-4140 GCA_035719145.1 Solirubrobacterales bacterium | reverse complement strand
TGAAATTCGGCAGTACCGCTGCGGCGGGCTTCAAAGTCGACTCCGACACGGAAATCACTGCGACCGCGCCGAAAGCGTTGCGGCCGGGCAAGGTCGACGTCGCCGTGACCACCTTCGCCGGCACCAACCCGAACACCCAGTACGACGACTACGTCTACACCGCGTGCGTGGTGCCGAAAATCAAGAATCGCACCCTGAAGGTGGCGAAGTCGATGCTGCGCCGGGCCGGTTGCAAGCTCGGCCACGTGAAGAAAGTCGATGCACCGAAGCCGAAGAAGATCGGCAAGGTCCTCAAGCAGACCCCGAACCCGGGCAAGATCCTGGCCCCTGGCGCGCGGGTCCGCATCCAGCTGGGCGTGGAGCCCAAGGCCGGGAAGTAGTTCCGATCGCTGACTAGGAGCTCGAACCGCCGCCGAGGAGCTTGGCCTTCTCGGCGGCGAACTCCTCGTCGGTGAGCAAGCCTTTGTCGCGCAGCTCGCCGAGCTTTTCCAGGCGCTGCAGGCGGGCGTCCTCGGCGTCCAGCGGCATTGCCGTCGTCGGCGCCTCCGCGGCGCGGTCCGGCGACTCCCGCTCCTCGCCGCCGGGCCGGCGCTCCGGCAGCCGCAGCTTCGAGGCCTGCTCGCCGACCCGCTCGGGGATGTTGGCGTCTTTGACCGCGGTGACGACTTTGTCGCGGGTGCGGCCGAAGACGGCCCCGTAAGACGCGTCGGGGAATTCCTCTTCGGTCTGTTTGCGCAGCTCGTGAATGCCGAAGGCGGCCATGCCGGCGACGATCAGCGTGGTCAGGAAGGTGCGCAGCCCCTGGGTGGGGCCGGTGAGGAAGTAGAGGCAGACGACGATCGCCAGGCCGGTGTAGACGTAGGCGATGTGCAGCCGCAGGGCGGGAGCCATATAGCGGCGGGTGGTGCGCGCTCCGGCGGTCGGAGAGGCGAGCCAGCCGGCGGCGGCGAAGAGAATGCCGACGACGATCACCGTGGTCGCGATGCTGATCATCAGCGAGGTTCCGATCGACCAGGCCGCTTCGCCCGCCGGCTTGATGTTGTCGTTCGTCACCAGCTGGCCGACGACGATGCCGCCGGAGACGTGGCGGAAGACGATCGCGGCGAAGCCGGCGGCGATCAGGCCGATGCCGCTGTAGAGGACGGTGAGCCAGCGGCTGCCGCGCGAGAGGTAGATCGCGGCGCCGAAGGCGGCGAAGGTGAGGATCGAGAGCACCAGCGCCAGCCCTTTGACCGCGACGGCGATGTTCTGGGCGGTCTTCAGCTGGTCGGACTTGAGAATGTGGATCTGGCCGGCGTCGGGCGGCAGCTTTTCGGCCAGGTCTTCCCCGATCCCGACCTGGCTGGCGAGGTTGGTCAGCAGGCTGCCGAGGTTGAGCGTGACTTCGCCGTTTTCGGTTTCGACGGCTTCTTTCTTGTTTTCCAGGACCGCGATCAGCTGTTCGTGGGTGGCGCGGTTCGCCTCTTCCCACAGTTCCTGCGCGGTCGACGTTTCGAGCACCTTTTCGGCGCCCTGGCCGGCGACCTGGCGGAGGCCGCCCGCCGCGGGGCCGGCGAGTTCGCTGGCTTCGCCTGGGAGGATGTCTTCGAGTTCTTTCTTGACGTCGACGTTTTCGTAGAGCTGGTCGACGAGGTAATTGCCCACCGCTTCGCGGATCTTCGCGTTGTGCAGGAGCTTGCCGCTGGTTTCGACCCAGTCGTTGGTGTTCAGCGCCTGCCGCTCGATCCAGATCCCGAAGACGCTGAGGAACGCGAGGACGGAGCCGAGGATTACGAGAGCCCTGACCGTACGTCGTCGTCCGCGGCTCATGGCGGAATGCTATACGTCCATCACCATGAAGCTAGAGGGCATCCACCACATCACCGCGATCACCGAGAACGCCCAGCGCAACGTCGACTTCTACGCCGGCGTCCTGGGCCTGAGGCTGGTCAAGAAAACCGTCAACCAGGACAACCCGACCGTCTACCACCTCTTCTTCGCCGACGAGGGCGGAGACCCGGGCTCCGATCTCACCTTCTTCGAGTACCCGGGCGCGGCCCAGGGACGGCCGGGCGCCGGGATGGTGCACCGGATCGTCTGGCGGGTCGCCTCCGAGGACGCCTTCGGCTTCTGGGAGGAGCGCCTGCGCGCCAACGGCACCGAGTCCCGGCGCGAGGGCGCGGGGCTCGTCTTCTCCGACCCCGAGGGGCTCGACCACGAGCTGCTGGTCGTCGACGTGCCAGACGCGCCGCTGATCGCCGACCACCCGGAGATCCCAGCCGAGCTGGCGCTCCAGGGCTTCCACGCGGTCCGCGCCTACGCCGACGCGCCGGAGGCGAGCAGCGGGCTGCTCGAGGCGCTCGAGTTCGAGCAGGTCGACGGGGCCTGGGAAGCACGCGGCAAGAAGCGCGGCGGCCGCTACCTCTACGACGAGCCGCCGGGCGAGCGCGGGCTGCAGGGCGCCGGCAGCGTCCACCACGTCGCCTGGGCCTCGACTCCCGAGGAGCTGCTCGACTGGCGCGAGAAGGCGCTGGCGGGCGGGGCGCAGCCGACTCCGGAGATCGACCGTTTCTACTTCCGCTCGGTCTACTTCCGCGAGCCGAGCGGCGTCCTCTTCGAGATCGCCACGCTGGGGCCGGGCTTCACCGTCGACGAGCCGCTCGAGCACCTGGGCGAGAAGCTCTCGCTGCCGCCCGACTACGAGCACCTGCGGGCCGAGGTCGAACCACGCCTGCGGCCGGTCGAGAACCCGCGCGTCCAGACCCAGGGTTGATCGCCGACTTCACCTGGCGGGACGCCGGGCGCACCGTCGTCTTCCGGCGGGGCGGGGTTGGTGCGGCGGTCGAGGTCCTGCGGGAGCAGGGGGTTGAGGGGTTCGAGCTGCTGAGCACGCGGCGGGCGCTGGCGGGGGCGCCGGAGCTGGCTGAGGCTGCGAGCGGCGTGCACGAGGTGCAGCCCGGGCAGGTCCCGGCCGCCGCCGCGGCGCTGCTGGACGCGCTCTCGCCCCCTCACGATGCAGGTAAGGGGGAGAGAGCGCTTCCCCTCGTCGCTTTGGGCGGCGGCCGGGTTGTGGACGTGGCGAAGGCGGTGGCGTCGGCGTCCGGGGCGGAGGTGGTCGCGGTGCCGACCACGATGTCGGGGGCGGAGATGACGGGATCGCACCGGCTGCCAGAGGGGGCCGAGGATCGGGTGCGGGGGTCGGTGCGGCCGACGCTGGTGCTCGCCGATCCCGAGGCGATGACGAGCCAGCCGGAGGAGCAGCTGCGAGCCAGCTCGATGAACGCGCTGGCGCACGGAGCCGACACGCTGTACCTGCCGCTGTCGAATCCGGTCTCGGAGATGACGGCGCTGCGGGGCGCCGGGTTGATCGCGATGGCGCTCGACGAAGAGCGACAGGGGCGGGACCGCAAGGCGCTGGCGCTCGGCTCGATCCTCTGCGGCTACGCGATCGACTCGGCCGGGATGGGCCTCCACCACCTGGTCTGCCAGAGCCTGGTGCGCTTCTGCGGGACGCCCCACGCGGAGACGAACGCGGCGATCCTGCCGCTCGCCGTCGCCTTCCTCTCCGAGCAGGCGCCCGAGCCGTACGAGCGGCTCGCGAGCGCCCTCGATACGGAGCTGCTCGACCTGCCCGGTCGGATCCAGGAGCTCGGCCGACCGCCTCGCCTCGGCGAGGTCGGCGGCGACGCCTCGAAGCTCGCGGACGCGGTCGAGGCGATGCTCCAACGCTCCGAGCTTCAGCGCGTTCCGCGCCCGCCGAGCCGTGGGGAACTGTTCGACCTGATCGAGCGGGCCTGGTAGCGCTTCCTTTCTCGTCTCTTTCTTTATCTATCTGCGAGGAGCAACTGACGAAGGTCGGAGGCGACTGCCTCGGGTTCGACGTCCAGCTGGTTCCAGGTGAGGCGGACCACCGAGTAGCCCGCGACGCCCAAAGCTCGGTCACGAGCGCGGTCGTCCTGGAATGCCGAGCGGGTGGAATGGCCCTCCCAGCCGTCTAGCTCTGCGATCAGGCGCAGGCGCGGCCAATGGCAGTCGACCCGGTAGCGCTTGGGCCCGAGGAGGATCCAGTCGTTGAAACGGGGCAAGGGCAGGTGGTGGCGGCGGAGGAAGGGCGCGAAGCGTTCCTCCAGCCCAGGGCGCTTACGTCCCGGCGGCTCTTCC
>DASTGL010000156.1:0-7360 GCA_035719145.1 Solirubrobacterales bacterium | reverse complement strand
AGTGTCCGCCTGTCTGCTCGTCGGTCCACTGGCAGGCCATGAAGGTCGGAACGTTGATCTTGTCGACGAACGTGATCGGCGACAGCGGATCGGCGACCTCGGGCACGTAGTGGTCGTTCGCCCTGACCTTGGCGAGCAGATCCACCGCCTCCGGGTGGAGCGTCTGGTTGTCGGCGCAGGTCTGATCGCCGTCCTGAATCTTCTGGTACGCCCACGGCTGCCCCGTGTCGGGGCCTGCCGGCTGCGCGTCATGAACGCGCTCCTTCGCCCAGTTGAGCGCGAACCCGGTGTTGAGGATGCCGCCGGGGTAGAGCGTCGTCTGGGTGTTGTCGATCACCGACAGCGGCGAGATCGCCGCCAGGTCCGGCGGCTGGGTGGCAGCGGTGAAGAGCTGGGAGATGCCGCCGTAGGAGATCCCCATCATCCCGACGTGGTGGCCTTTGACCCAGGACTGGTGGGCGATCGTCTCGACGACGTCGTAGCCGTCGAGGTTCTGCAGTGGCTCGAAGAAGTCGTAGGCGCCGCCCGAGCAGCCGGTGCCGCGCATGTTGACGTCGACGACGGTGAAGCCCATCAGGTTGGCGATGATCGCGATCCCGTTTTCCGGCCCGGCCGGGTTGGCGTAGCCGTAGCCGGAGTACTCGATGAGGGTCGGCGTCGGCCCGCTCGGAGGCGGCGGCAGCGTCACCCCGGGAAGCACGTGGGTCACGTCAGACGGCGGGTGGACGTCGATCGCCAGCTTGGTCCCGTCGCGGGTGGTCAGGTACTGGTAGCCGCTTTCGGCAATCGTCTGGCTGTAGATGCTCGGGTCCGGCGGTTCCGACTGCGTCGTCAGCACCTGCAGCGGCCCCGATTTTTCGCCTTCGGAGGCGACCTGGTAGCCGTCGCCCGGCGCCACATTGCGGAACAGCGCCCCGCCGAGCTGGTTGGCGCTCCGGCTCGCGACCTCGTCGCCTGCTTCGTTGAGCAGCGAGACCGGCGCGCCCGGCGGCAGCGCGGTCGCATACACCTGTTCGACGCTCCCGTGAGCATCGAAAGTGGCGGCCGAAGCGGCGCCTGGAACAAGCAGCAACGCCAGCAGGCAAGCGGCGAGCGCGCCCCACACGGGTCGCCCGAAGGGCTGCTGACCGGTTCTTCCTCTACTTAAGATTTAGTACTCGTACCACGCCGCACACACACTGAAACCTCCAGCAGGGGCCATGCCCGCTCCCTGCCGTCCGCAACCTCCTCACTCCATCACCCGCAGGGTCGAGGGCACGTCCATCCGGCGGATGCGACGGGCGCTGAGGAGCGGCGCCAGAGTGACGGAGGCGACCCCGACGAGTGCCGCCACGAAGAGCGAGGCCGGCGCGATCTCGATCAGCAGCCCGAGGTCGGGGAGGGTTTCGGGCAGCGTCTGGTTGACGACCCAGCTGGTCACCAGGTAGCCGCCGGCGAGCCCGGCGAGGGTGCCGAGGACACCGACGATCAGGCTCTCGGCGACCGCCAGGGCGACGGTGCGGCCGGTGGTGACGCCGAAGGCGAGCATGGTTGCGTTCTCGCGGCGGCGCTCGTCGATGCCGATCGCCGAGGAGTTGAAGGCGATCAGCAGCGCCAGCGCCAGGGCGAACCCCTCGATCAGGCGCAGGATGCCGACGAAGTCCCCGAGCCGGTCGCGGACGAACTCCGTCGTCGCCGTCGCCCGCTCGACCGAGGCGACCATCGGGTCGCCGAAGAGGGCGCGGGCGATGCGGTCCTCGCTCGCACCGGGCGCAGGGGTCGCCGAGACCCGGTTGGCGACGCCGGGGAGCCCGGCGAGCGCCGCGACCGAGGGGTCCATGTAGGCGAAGTTGCGGAAGGGGTCGGGATGCAGGCCGCTGACCCGCACCCGTGCCGTCGCCTCGACGTAGCCGCCGGCCGTCCGGCGCGGGTAGGCGATCTCGACCGTGTCGCCGACCCCGGCGCCGAGGTCCGAGGCGGCCTTTTCGGAGATCAGCGCTTCCGGCCGGCCGGGGACAGGGGCGCTGCCCTCGGTGACGGTCGGCGCCCAGATCGGGCTGGCGAAGTCGAGCAGCGTCACCGACCCCTCGAAGCCTTCGGCTCCGGCGGCCGAGAGCGTCACCGGCAGGGTCAGCTGCGGTTCGGCGGCCGCGACCCCGGGCGTGCCCGCGACCGCCCGCCGCGCCGCGCGGGCGCTGTGGAAGCCGTCGAGGGAGACGACGATCCGGTTCGGGTTGCCGTGGCCGATCTCGCCTTCGCTGCGGTCGACGGTGGCGTTGAAGGAGTCGATCATCCCCATGAAGGCGACGAGCACGCTGAGCACGGCGCCGATCCCGAGCACGGTCAGGAGGGTGCGGCGCGGCGCCCGCAGCGCGTTTCGCAACGGCATCTGCGCGAGGCTCGGCCCCGGCAGCCGCAGGCGCTTGACGAGCCCGGCGACGCCGCTGCCGCGGGCGGAGCGAAAGCCGACCCGGATCGCCTCGACTGGCGTCTTGCGCAGCCCGCGCCAGACCGGGATCGCGGTCGCGAGGATCGGCAGCACCAGGCCGACAGCGGCGGCGCGGGCGAAGACGGCGGGCTCGAACGGCGTCCGCATCGCCGGCAGCGGCAGCAGGTCTTCGAGGACGCCGCGGAAGATCTCCCCCATCGCCAGGCCGAGGGCGAGCCCGAGCACGGTGCCGGCAAGCGCGATCTGCGCGCCAAGCAGCAGCGGGCGGATCGCCAGCTGCTGCGGCGGCACCCCCAGCGCCATCCCGATCCCGATCTCGCGCCGCTGCGCCTCGACGATCCGGGTCGCCAGGTTGAAGGCCGCGAGCGCCGCGCCGGCGAGGATCAGGAAGGCGAAGACGTTGAACATCTGCTGGTCGCCGCTCGCGTCCTTGTAGAGGAGGCGGTGGACCGTGTCATCGCGCAGGGTCGTCACTTCGCCGCTGAGGCCGGCGCCGGTCAGAGCGGCTTCGAGCTGGCGCTTGACCGGGCCGGTCGCGGCCCCCTTGCGCAGCCGCATGACCGCGTCGTTGACCCGGGCCGGCCCGCCGGCGATCCGCTGGGCGGTCCGCAGCGAGGTGAAGGCCACGGCGAACTGCGCCTCGGCGCCGCCGAATTCGCCGCCGCCCGGGCGGGTGACCATGAAGTACTCGGGCGAGCCGCCGAGCCCGACGTAGCGGAGGCGCCGACCGCCGGGCAGGCGCAGCTGCCCCCGCGGCGGCAGGTCGTGGTAGCCGGCGAAGCCGCGCTCCAGCACCGCCACCGGGCGGCCTTCGTCGGCGGCGCGCAGGGCGCGCCCGGCCGAGGCGTAGACGCCGTCGATCGCCGGACCCCCCGGTCCGAGCCGGGAGCCGACGACTTCGGCGGGAGTCAGCAGCGGTTCGCGGCCCGCCCGCGGCAGCTCGACCTGGGTAGGCACCCGCAGCCGCTCCTCGCTCGCGGCGATCCGTCCCGCCGCCGGGATGCCGGCAATCAGCCGCCTCAGCGATCCGGTCGGCGCGCTGGTCCCCTCGGTAAGCGAGATCTCGAGGTCGTGCGCGCGCAGGGCTTCGTAGCTGGCGTCGTTGGAGGCGATCCGCCAGTCCTTCATGCTGCCGAGCCCGGCGTAGACGCCGGTGCCGATCGCCAGCACCAGCCCGATCGCCAGCACCAGCGCCCAGCGGCCGCGCAGATCGCGGAGCGACCACCGCAGCCAGAGCCCGAGCCGTCCCATGCTCACCAGCGCAGGTCGGAGATGTCGGCCGGGCCGCCCGGGTTCGGCTCGTCGCTGACGATCCGCCCGCTGGAGAGCTCGATCACGCGGTGAGCGACACGGGCGATCTCGCGGTTGTGGGTGACGACGAGGACGGCGGTTTCCTCGGTGTGCGTCTGCTCGTGCAGGAGGTTGAGGATCTGCACGCCGGTGCGAAAGTCGAGCTCGCCGGTCGGCTCGTCGGCGAGCAGGATCGGGTTGCGCGTCGCCAGGGCGCGAGCGATCGCGACCCGCTGCTGCTCGCCTCCCGACAGCTCATGCGGAAAGTGATCGCCACGCCCTCCGAGGCCGACCCGCTCGAGCGTCTCGGCGGCGGCCGCGCGGGCATCGGGGCGCCCGCTGACGTCGGCTCCGAACTCGACGTTCTCCAGCGCCGTCAGCGCCGGGAAGAGGTTGAAGGTCTGGAAGATGAAGCTGACGGTGCGGCGGCGGAACTCGAACAGCTCGGCGCGCGAGGAACGGGTGATGTCCTCGCCCCGGATCCGGATCGACCCCTCGGTCGGCGAGTCCAGGGCGCCGATCATGTTCAGCAGCGTCGTCTTGCCGCTCCCGGACGGGCCGAGGACGACGATGAACTCCCCCCGCTCGACCCGGAGGTCGACCCCCTCCAGCGCCGTGACGGTCACCTCCCCCATGTCGTAGCGGCGGGCGACGCCCGCCAGCTCGACCAGCGGCTCATTCCTGCCGTGGCGCTCCGCCCCGGAAGCAGGTTCGGCCAACCCCGTCTTCTCCATTGCCGCATCGTCGAACGGCTGCGCCGGGAGCAAATCCGTAGGCGACCGCCGAGCAGTCGCGGAGAAGCCGCAACCGCCTGACTAGCGCTTCGTCTTCTTGTTCTTCTTGAAGACGAGGTGGAGCGTGTGCTTCGAGGTCACCGTCGGCGCGCCGGTGCTCTTGATCGTCGCGGTGGCTTGGATGGTGAGCTTGCCCTGCTTTTCGAGCAGCGCCCTGCCTGCCTTGTTGAGGTACAGGAGGAGCGGCTTCTTCTGGCCTTCGGTGAGGTGGAGCTTGCCCTTGCCGATGAGGATCTGGCTCGCCTTCCCGCCGGGCTTCTCCACCGCTGGGCGCACAGTGAGGCCGGCTGCGCGGGTGGCGCGAGCGGTGGCATGTGCGCCGGTGCTGCAGACGGGCGCGTTGCAGGCGACGATCATCATGTGGACCGGCCCGTTGCCGCCGACGAAGATCCGTTTCGTGATCCAGACGACCTTCGGCTTTTTCGCGCCCGGATGGGGCGGCGGCAGCTGTTCGTGCTGCCCGGATCCGGGCGGCTGCCCGGGCGGCGCCGCGGTGACCACGCGCCAGGCCGGGTCGAAGCTCTTGCCGTTGCTGGTCAGCGGCTGGGCGCTGCCGGAGCCGTCGGCATTGACGAGGTAGAGATTGTCTTTGCTGGTTTCCGGGATCAGCGTGCCTTCGTAGACGATGCGCGATCCGTCGGGCGACCACGAAGCCGAGCGGGCGTCGCCTTCGCCCGGGCTCGCCAGCGGGTGGTCGCCGCTGCCGTCACGATTCATCACACGATAGATCGCGCTGCTCGCGCCTTCCGAGCGGTAGGCGATCCGCCCGCCGTCGGGCGACCAGGCGTTGAAGGTCCACTGGGTATTGGTGCCCGGCGTAACGATTAGCGGGCTGCCGCTGCCGTCCGCGTTGACGATATGGAGGTCGACCGGACCGAAGTTGCTGTGCTGGTAGCCGTCGAAGGCGATCAGCGAGCCGTCCGGCGACCAGTTTGGTTCGTGACCGACGCCGTTGGCGAGCGGCTGGCCGATCCCGCCGAGAGATGACGCGATCACGACTTCTTCCGGCGCGTTTTTGACCACCGCGTAGGCGATCTTCGAGCTGTCTGGAGACCAGCTCGGATGCCGCTTGGCGCCGCCGCCGCCGATCTCCAGCGGGAAGACCGAAGTCCCGTCGGCGTTCTCGACCCAGACCTTGTCGTCGCCGGCGTTGTTGCCGCGGGTGAAGGCGATGCGGCTGCCGTCGGGCGACCAGGCGAGGTCGTCGATCGCCTTGCCTTCTTTCGGGAAGTCGCTGATCTGGGTGGCGAGGTTGATCGTGTCTTCGCCGCCCGCCACCGGCATCACGAAGACTTGCTTTTCCCCGTGCCCTTTGGTGGTGAAGTCGCTGACGAAGGCGACCTTGGTCCCGTCCGGCGACCAGATCGGCTTTTCGTCGAAGCTGGTTTCGCCGTTGTCGGTGAGGTTGGTGACCGCCCCCGGGTTGGCCGGGTCCATCAGGCAGATGTCGAGATCGCAGCCATATGCGATTTCGTTCTGCGCGAACGCCGCCGGCGCCGAGGCCAGGGTCAGGGCTGCGACAAGCAGCATGAGTGCGAGCGAGGACTGGTACCGCACGGGCGCCAGCTTACCGCCCACAACCTCTGCTGCGGCTTTCTCCTGATGCCGCCTCGACTCGACGAGGCTACTTTCGGGCCTGTCAAATCACTCAACGATTCTCAATTACTGCTTCGGGCATGGGGCGCGGTGGTTAAGGAGGCAACATGACTTCGCAGATCGACATCCCCCCGCCCACGGCCAGATCGTCTCGGCGCCGGCGAAGTACGACTCGGATGCTCGCCCCGCTGCTCACCGCCCTGGTGCTGCTCGGCGCGGCGCCGGCAGCGCAGGCAGTGGAAGCCGCGGAAGGCCAGACGCCCGCCGTCGTCCGGGATCCGACCACGGGGGCCCAGACCGTCTATTACGTCAACGCCAGCAACGAAGTCGCCTACTACAAAAGCTCTTCCGAATTCGGCTGGACGAAAGGCGTGGTCGGCGGCAAAGTCGCGGCGAATACCAGCGTCACCGCGACCGTGATCGGATCCAGCCAGTACGTCTACTACGTCAACACCTCGGGAGAAATCACCAACTGGACCTACTCGTCTGGCAAATGGACCGGGCCGACGACGTTCGGCGGCACAGTCGGGTCGCACAGCAGCCCGTGGGCGATCGTGAACCCGTCGAACAACTTCCAGTACGTCTACTACGTGACGAGCACCAACGAAATCGCCGACTGGTCGTGGACGGGAGCCTGGAGCGGACCGAACAACGTCGGCGGCAAAGTGAAGGAAAACACCAGCCCGACCGTGACCCGCAGCGGCTCCAACCAGTACGTCTACTACGTCAACAGCTCCGGCGAAATCGCCAACTGGACCTACTCCTCCGGCAAATGGATCGGGCCCACCACCTTCGGCGGGAAAGTGGCGGCGAACAGCAGCCCCTGGGCGATCCTCGACCCGTCTAACAACTTCCAGTACGTCTACTTCGTCAACAACAACGCGGCGATCGCCAACTGGACGTGGGCAGGCAGCTGGAGCGGTCCCAACTCGGTCGGCGGCACCGTCAAGGCGAACTCCAGCCCGACCGCGACGCTGAATAGCGCCGGCCAGTACGTCTACTACGTCAACACCAGCAATCAGATCACGAACTGGACCCATTCCTCGGGAATGTGGATCGGACCTACCACCTTCGGTGGAGAAGTCTGGGCGAATTCGAGCCCGACCTCGATCCTCGATCCCACGAACAACTACCAGTACGTCTACTACTTCAGACCGAGCGGCGGCATCAGCAGCTTCACCTGGACCGGCAGCTGGACCGGGCCGCACGATCTCTAGACCTGGGCAGGCCAGCACCTCGGCCAGATGTTCTT
>DASTGL010000155.1:0-2352 GCA_035719145.1 Solirubrobacterales bacterium | reverse complement strand
GACGAACACCGGGTCGGGATCGCCTCCGGAGTCAACAACGGCGTCTCCCGGGTGGCCGGCCTACTGGCGATCGCCGTGCTCGGGGCAGTGATCTCAGCCAGCTTCGGCAGCAAGCTAGACGACCACCTCGGCAGCGCGCCGCTGTCGCAGCCCGCCAGCGCCGCAGTCGAAGAAGCAAAGGAAAAGCCCCTGGCGGTCCCAGCCGCCGAAGACCTCTCTGCAGCCGAAAGCGAACGGGTAACGGCAGCCGCCTCAGACGCCTCGACCTCTTCCTTCCGCCTCGGCATGGCGATCGCCGGCATCCTGATGATCCTCGGCGGCATCGTCGCCGGCATCGGCGTCCAGAACCCGAAACGGCGCCGCCAAGCCGTCCCCAGCCGCGGTTCCGCCCAAGCCGGCGAGTGCGGCCACAGCAGCGACTGCGACTGCGGGCCCTCGCAGCGCTCTGGCGAAGAGACGCCGCAGGCCGAGCCCGCGTAGGCTCCGCCCCTCATGCCCAAAGCGATCATCTTCAGCGGCATCCAGCCCACCGGCCGCAAGCATCTAGGCAACTACATAGGCGCGATCCGCCAGTACGTGGAGGGCCAGGAGCGCGGCGAGCCGGCGATCTTCTGCATCGTCGACCTGCACGCGATCTCGGTCCCCTACGACCCGGTAGAACTGCGCGAGCGCGTCTACGACACCGCCGCGATCCTGCTCGCGGCCGGTCTCGACCCCGAGCGCTGCATCCTCTTCCGCCAGTCCGACGTCTACGAGCATGCCGAGCTGACCTGGCTGCTCTCGGCGGTCACCTCCCACGGCGACCTCAACCGCATGCACCAGTTCAAGGAAAAGGTCGGCAAGGACCGCGAACTTGCCTCGGCGGCGCTCTTCTACTACCCGGTGCTGATGGCCGCCGACGTGTTGGCCTATCGGGCGACCGAGGTGCCGGTCGGCGACGACCAGCGCCAGCACGTCGAGCTGATGCGGGAGATCGCCCGCCGCTTCAACGCCCGTTTCGGCGAGACCCTGGTGGTGCCGGAGCTGGTGATCCCGAGGGTCGGGGCGCGGATCATGGACCTGCAGGAGCCGGAGCGGAAGATGTCGACGACGGGGGGGACCGAGCAGGGGACCGTCCTCGTGCTCGACGAGCCCGAGGCGATCCGCAAGAAGTTCCGCTCCGCCGTCACCGACTCCGGGCGCGAGATCGGCCGCTCGCCGAACAAGCCGGGGATCACCAACCTGATCGACATCCTCTCGGTCGCCTCCGGCACGGACCAGAAAGAGGTCGAAAAGGAATTCGACGGCTCCGGCTACGGTGAGTTCAAGACGGCGGTCGGCGAGGCGGTCGTCGACTACCTGGCGCCGGTGCAGGAGCGCTACCGCGAGCTGCGCCCCGACCAGGGCGAGCTGGACCGTCTCCTCGACCTCGGGGCCGACAAGGCCCGCGCGATCGCCGCCCCGGTCGTCGCCGAGGTGCGCGAGCGGATGGGCTACGGCCACTCCTAGCCCGCGCGCGGAACCGCCCAAATAGGCGACAAACATCCGGCGACGGCTGCTCCGCGTCGCCTCCGTGGCCGTCGCTGTCTCACCCCGAGGCTAGTCTTGGCTCGTGGCCGTCGCCGACCTCGATCTCGATCTGGACCTCGACGTCTTCGCCGGGCCGTTCGACCTGCTGATGGCGGTCGTCCTGCGCGAGGAGGTCAGCCTGCTCGACCTGCAGCTCGGGGAGGTCGTCGTCGCCTACGTCGAGCACCTGGAGCGCGAAGGCGAGCTGGAGCTGGAGGTGGCGACCGAGTTCCTCGTCCTGATCGCCGCGCTGCTGGAGCTGAAGTCGCGGCTGATGCTCCCCGGTCCCGACGAAGAGCTCGACGAGATGAAGCCCGAGGAGGCGATCGAGGAGCTGCTGGCGCGGATGCTCGAGTACCGGCGCTACCGCGACGCCGCCGCCGAGCTCTCCGAGCGCTTCGAGAGCCAGCGCGGCTACCTCTATCGCTCGGCGCCGCTGCCGAGCGAGTTGCGGCGGGTGGCGGTCGAGGCGGCGACCGCCGTCTACGACCCCGACCAGCTCGGCGCCGCCCTCGGCGACCTGCTGACCGAGCCGCCCGATGTCGACATCAGCCACATCCGCCCGACCGTCTCGCTGGAACGACGGCTGCGCGCCGTCCGCGACGCCTTGCTGCGGCGCAAGGACTTCGACTTCGACGAGGAGTTCGGCGGCGAGGACCGGCTGACCCAGGCGGTCACCGTGTTCGCGATGCTCGAGCTCTACCGCAAGGGCGAGGTAACCTGGGAGCAGGACAGCTGCTTCGGGCCGATCCGGGTGAAGAAGGTCATTCCGTCCGCGAGCATCTCCAAGAGCGGATGAGCGAC
>DASTGL010000154.1:0-3132 GCA_035719145.1 Solirubrobacterales bacterium | reverse complement strand
GCTTGGGGTTCCGCTGCGGCCGGCTTTGCCGTGGCGCCCTCGGTGACTACGCCGGCGCCGGCGTCTACGGTGACCACCTCGCCGTCGCGGAGGACTTTGGTCGCCTCGCCGGTGCCGACCACGCAGGGGATGCCGAGCTCGCGGGAGACGATCGCGGCGTGGCAGGTCATACCGCCGGAGTCGGTGACGATCGCCGCCGCCCGGCGCATCAGCGGCACCCAGTCCGGCGCGGTCATGTGGGTGACCAGGACCTCGCCGTCGCGCAGCACGCCCGCCCCGTCGAGCTCGGCGATCAGGCGCACGGGGCCGCTCGCTTCGCCGGGGGCGGCGCCGAGGCCGTGGGCCAGTTCACGACCCCGCTCGCCGCCGTTCGTCGCTGCCTCGCCGCCGGCGGTGGTCACCGGCCGCGACTGCAGCATCCAGACCGACCCCGCTTCGTCGAAGGCCCACTCGGTGTCCTGCGGGGCGCCGTAGTGCGCTTCGATCTCGATGCCGATCTCGGCGACCTGACGCACCTCCTGGTCGGAGAGGACCGGGCGCCGGCCGTCGGCCTCGTCGAGCGCGCGCGTCTCGGTGCCGCCGCCCGGCAGCGAGACGATCGTCAGCTCCTTGCGCCGCACTTCGCGGCGGTCGATCCGCAGCCCGTCCTTGAGGACGACGTAGCGGTCGGGCGAGACCGAGCCGGAGACGACCGCCTCGCCGAGGCCGAAGGCCCCCTCGATCACCAGCCGGTCGCGTTCGCCGGTCGAAGGGTCGATCGTGAACATCACCCCGGAGCGCGTCGACTGGATCTGGCGCTGGACGACGACGGCGATGTCCATCTCCGCCTGGCTGAAGCCGCGCTTGGCGCGGTAGTAGATCGTCCGCGCCCCGAACAGCGAAGACCAGCAGGTGCGGACGGCGTCGAGCAGGGGCTCCGCCCCGCGCACGTTCAAAAGCGTCTCGTTCATCCCGGCGAAGGAGGCCGACTCGGTGTCCTCGGCGGTGGCCGAGGAGCGCACGGCGACCGGCGCGTCGGCGGCGTCGCCGATCAGCGCTGCGTAGGCGCTGCGGATGCGGTCGCCGAGCCAGTCCGGGATCGGCTCGCGCTCGATCTCCTCGCGGACCACCCGCGCCGCCGCCTCGAGCGCGGCGGTGTCCTCGACGTCGAGGTCCGCCAGGCGCGCGGCGACCCGCTCCCGCAGGCCGGACTGCTCGCAGAAGGCCGCGTAGGCCGGGGCGCCGATCACGAACCCGGGCGGGACCGGCAGCCCCGCCGAAGTCAGCTCGCCGAGGTTGGCGCCCTTGCCGCCGGCGAAGTCGACGTCGCCGCGGCCGAGCTGGACGAAGGCGAGGACGAAGTCGCCCGTCGCCGGCCCGCTAGGCGACTTGGTGGTGATTCCGTCGCTGTCCATCTCTCCCCTTCTCCGATCGCTTCGCGGGACGCGGCACCACCAGCACCGGGCAGGCGGCCTTGTGGGCGAGCTGGGTCGAGACCGAGCCGAGCAGGACCCGCAGCACCGGTCCGTAATGCCGGGAGCCGGAGACGAGCAGGTCGGCTCCGATTTCCTCGCAGGCCTCGACGATCGCCGGCCCGGGAACCCCGGCGAGGGCGCGGCCGGTCGCCGCCAGGCGCTCGTCGACCGACTTCACCGTCCGGGTCACGATCGACCCGGCCTCGGGCGGGATCGCCGGCGTGTAGCCGGCGGCGCCGGGGACGACGTTCGGCGGCGCCGAGACCGTGAAGACGACGATCGTCGCCCGGCAGGCGAGCGCGACCTCTTCGGCCCGCGCCAGCGCCGCCTTCGACTCGTCGGTGTCGTCGTAGGCGACGGCGATCGTCCGGAACGGCCCGTGCTCCTCGTCCGCGTAACCGCGGGGAGCGAGGATCACCTCGCACGGGGCGCCGTGCAGGAGCCCGTCGGCGACGCTGCCGATCACGGTCCGCCCGACCGGCCCCCGGTGTGGGGAGCCGACGACGATCGTGTCGATCTCCTCCTTCTCGGCGAGGTCGTCGATCACGCCCGCCGCCGTGCCGCCGCCGAAGGCCCGGGTCTCGACCTCGAGGGCGCCAAGCCGCCGTCTTGCCTCTTCGAAGAGCGGCTGCGCCCGCTCGGCTTCCTCCTCCTCGAGGATCTCGTAAGGGATCGGAAGCGGCCCGTACGGGAGCACCGTCACCACGAGGACGCTCGCCCCCGTCGCTTCCCCCAGCACCCGCGTCAGCTCAAGCGCGTCGCGTCCACCATCACTGCCGTCGTAACCCACCAGAAGTCTCATGGGTCAAACCTAGGTCCGGGTCCGCCTCCGGCCATCCGCAGAACCCCACAGCCTTCCGGTCGGACCCTCCCCCGGGTGCAGGCCCCCCAGCAGGACCGCGAGGGCGATCAGCATCGCTACCTGCAGCGCCATCCCCAGCGGCGAGGTGAGGGCGTCGAGGACGAGGTCGCCTAGGTTCTTCTCCGCGATCGAGGCGGCGCCGACGTAGATCGAGTAGGAGACGAGGCGGCCGGCGAAGAAGGCTGCCGTTAGGGGGAGCAGCGGCACCGTCATCAGGCCGGCGGCGGTGAATAGCTGGCCCGAGGGGACCGGGGAGAGGGCGAAGATGCCGAGGCTGGCGGCGGTGCGGCGGCGGTCGGCGCTGAGGGCGGTCTGGGCGCGGTCGAGGCGGTCTAGGCGCGCCGGGGACAGCCGTGGTCGCAGCCGGCGGGCGCCGTTGGCGAGGACGAAGCGGCCGCTTGCCGCGGCCAGCGCCCCGCCGAGCACCAACGGCACCGCCGGCAGGTCGAAGTCGAGGCTGAAGAAGACGAGCACGGCCCAGGTCGGCGGCCCGAAGGCGGGCAGCAGGTTGACGGCGAAGACCACCGCCAGCGCGATCGCGAGCTCTCCCGGCGCCATCGAGCGACTTTACGGCCGCTCCGTCAATCCGGCGGAGGGAAGGACCACACGCGATCCCGCGGCTTTCCCCGGATGGGCCGCAGCGCCTCCGGTTGAAGACTGTGTGGCATGGAGAGAGGCGGACCCGCAAAGGTGCTGATCGTCGGCGGTGGCGTCGGCTCGCTCGAGGCCGCCCTGGCGCTGCGGGACCTGGCCGGAGACCGCGCCAAGGTCGAGATCTGCGCCGGCCGCAGCGACTTCGTCTACCGCCCCTTCGCC
>DASTGL010000153.1:0-2356 GCA_035719145.1 Solirubrobacterales bacterium | reverse complement strand
CGAAGCCGCTGAAGGCGAGGATCCCGGCCGGCGCCGGCCGCTCGGCGCTGAGACCAGTGGCGTAGCTCATCACCGCCCCCATCGAGAAGCCGCCCAGCACGGTCCGCTCGGGGCCGATCCCGGTCTCCTCCCAAAGCCGATCGTGGAGGTCGACCAGGGCCGCGCGGGCGGCCTCGAAGGTCTCGGGGTCGGGATAGCCGACCCGCGGCACCAGGTACCAGTGGTAGCCGGGCGAGCCCGGCAGCTGCAGCGGCGCCCGCGGCGTCACCACCCGCAGCCGTCGCTCGGGATCGAGGAAGTCGGCGAGGCCGATCAGGTCGCGCTCGTCGGTGCCGCGGCCGTGGTGCAGGACCAGCAGGCCCTCCGGCTCGCCGCCGGCGGCGCGTTCGAGGTGGAAGAGCGGCTCGGCCACGCCTAGCTCGCCGAGGCGGCGGCGGTCTTGTTCAGGTAGTCGCGGACGAACTCGTCGAGGTCGCCGTCGAGGACCCGCTGCACGTCGCCGACCTCGTGCTCGGTGCGGTGGTCCTTGACCATCGTGTAGGGATGCATCACATAGCTGCGGATCTGCGAGCCCCAGGCGACGTCTTTGACCTCGCCGCGCTGCTTGGCCAGCTCTTCGGAGCGTTTGCGCTCCTCGAGCTCGATCAGCCGCGAGCGCAGCAGCTGCATCGCGACGGCGCGGTTCTGCATCTGCGAGCGCTCGTTCTGGCACTGGACGACGACGCCGGTCGGCAGGTGGGTGATCCGCACCGCCGAGTCGGTCTTGTTGACGTGCTGGCCGCCGGCGCCGGAGGCGCGGTAGGTGTCGATCCGCAGGTCCCCCTCGTCGATCTCGACCTCGACGCCTTCTTCGACCACCGGCCCGACTTCGACCTGGGCGAAGCTGGTGTGGCGGCGGGCGGAGGAGTCGAAGGGGGAGATCCGGACCAGCCGGTGGACGCCGCGCTCGGCGGCGAAGAGGCCGTAGGCGTTCTCGCCGCGAGCGATGAAGGTGGCTGACTTGAGCCCGGCCTCCTCCCCCGCCGAGGCCTCGACCATCTCGACCGCGAAGCCGCGCCGTTCGGCCCAGCGCAGGTACATCCGCAGGAGGATCTCGGCCCAGTCCTGGGAGTCGGTGCCGCCCGCTCCGGCGTGGACGGTGACCACCGCGTCGCCGGCGTCGTACTCGCCGCTGAACAGGCGCGCCTCCTCAAGCTCGGCGAGCCGCCCCTCGACGGAGCCCAGCTGCGCCTCCAGCTCGGCCGCCATCTCCTCGTCCTCGGCGGCCATCTCCGCCAGGTCGGTGAGATCGGCGACGTCTGACTCGAGCCCCCGGAACATCTCCAGCCGCTTCTGCGCCCGCGCATGAGCCGCCGAAGTCTTAGCCGCAGCCTCCTGGTCGTCCCAGAACCCCGGCCGCCCCATCTCCTCCTCGAGCGCGGCGGCTTCCTTCTCTAGCCCAGCCGGGTCAAAGGTAGTCCGCGAGCAGGGACAGCTGCTCCCGGACAGCGGCCAGGCGAGGCGCAACGGGTTCGCTCTGCGCGGTATCGGCCATGACCACAGGTTATTGCGTGGTTCCTTTGTCCGGCTATAGACGACAAAGGAACCGCGAGATCGGCTGCTAGCCGGGCACGCGGGCCGTGATGATCCAGGTGCTTGCCGGGGCGTAGACGCCGTCGGGTCGCTCGAACTCGGCGATTGCGGCGCGGATCTTGGCGGCGATCTCGGGGCGGATCTCGTCTACCCGATCGCCCCAGAGACGGAGGATCTCGCCGGCCGGCCCGAGGGCCATGCCGAACTCGACCGCCTGGTCGAGGTCGGCGCCGACCTTCATCGGCAAATCGCAGCGGCGCAGCCCGATCTCCTCGAAGCCGGCGATCTTCAGCTGTTCGGAGACCGTGTCGGCGTTGGCCATCGAGAAGGGGCCGGGGCCGCAGGTCGGTTCGTCGGTCTCCTCCGGGTGGTCGAGGTAGTCGTCGACGATCTCCTCGGCGCGGCGGACCCACTCGTTGTCGAGCTTGCGGCGCCAGACGACGGCGGTAAAGCGGCCCCCCGGCTTCAGCGCGGCGCGGACGTTGCGCAGGGCGGCGACCGGGTTGGCGAAGAACATGATCCCCATCCGAGAGAAGGCGTAGTCGAATTCCTGCGGCAGCTGCAGCGTCTGCACGTCGGCGAGCCGGAACTCGACGTTATCGAGGCCCGCCTCCTCGGCCTCCTTCGCGGCGGTCTCGACGAACGGCGGCGAGACGTCGACGCCGAGCACCGAGCCCTCCGCGCCGACCAGCTCGGCCAGCCGCTGGGTGGTGTCGCCGAAGCCGCAGCCGATGTCGATCGCCCGCTCCCCCGGCCGGGGCGGATTCGACTGCATCGCCACCTC
>DASTGL010000152.1:0-2491 GCA_035719145.1 Solirubrobacterales bacterium | reverse complement strand
GTCGACGAGGGGATCGACACCGGCCCGGTGATCCTGCAGCGGCGGGTGCCGGTTCCGGTCGGCCGCGAACGCGGGGTGCTGGAGGCCGCCGTCCACACGGTCGAGCACCAGCTCTACCCGGAGGCGATCCGCATGATCGCGGAGGGCCGGGTTAGGATCGACCCCAGCGACCCGCGGAGGGTCGCGATCGCTCCCCCGATGAACTCCGAGCCAGCCACCGACAGCACTCCCGAGACCCTCGGCAACGGGCAGGTCCGGGTGCGCCGGGCGCTGATCTCGGTCTCCGACAAGACCGGCGTCGCCGACTTCGCCAAGGGGCTGGCCGGGCTCGGGGTCGAGATCCTCTCCACCGGCGGCACCGCGACGGCGCTGCGCGAGGCCGGGCTTGAGGTGACCGACGTCTCCGAGTTCACGGGCCAGGAAGAGATCCTCGGCGGCCGGGTGAAGACGCTGCACCCGCGGCTGCACGCGGCGCTGCTGGCCCGGCGCGGCGACCCCGAGCACATGGCGACGCTGGAGCGCGAGGGGATCGAGCCGATCGACGTCGTCTGCGTCAACCTCTACCCGTTCGAGGAGACCGTCGCCGGCGCCGATGTCGCCCACGAGGTGGCGATCGAGAACATCGACATCGGCGGGCCGACGATGATCCGCGCCGCGGCCAAGAACCACGAGAGCGTCGCCGTCGTCGTCAAGCCGGAGTCCTACGACGCGGTGCTGGCCGAGCTGGAGGAGAGCGACGGGGAGATCTCCGCCGCGACCCGCCACTGGCTCGCTAACGAGGCCTTCGCCCAGACCGCCCGCTACGACGCCGCGATCAGCCGCTGGTTCTCGATGGAGTACGAGGACTTCCCGGAACACCTGGCGGTCGCTTACGACAAGGTGCTCGACCTCTCCTACGGCGAGAACCCGCACCAGCGGGCGGCGCTGTATGCGGAGTCGGGGCTGCGCACCCACATCCTCGCTCGCAGCTCGAAGCTGCACGGCCGCGCCCTCTCCTTCAACAACGTCCTCGACCTCGACTCGGCGCGCGGCCTGGCCGAGGACTTCGAGCAGCCGGCCTGCGTGATCGTCAAGCACAACAACCCCTGCGGGGTGGCGGTCGGCGCCGACGCGCTGGAGGCCTACCTGAAGGCGCTCGCCTGCGATCCGGTCTCCGCCTACGGCGGCGTGATCGCGCTCAACCGGCCGATCGGCCGCGAGCTTGCTGAGGAGCTGCACAAGAACTTCGTCGAGGTCCTGAGCGCGCCCGGCTACGAGGAGGGCGCCCTCGACGTGTTGATGCAGAAGGAGGCGATCCGGATCCTCTGCGAGGAGGAGCGCCGCCAGCCCGACCCCACCGAACGCGACGTCAAGCGCGTGGTCGGCGGCTTGCTGATCCAGGACCGCGACGGCGACCCCGAGCCGCGGGAGATCATGGAGGCGGTGACCGGCAACGAGCCGAGCGAGGAGCAGTGGCAGGACATGCTCTTCGCCTGGACCGTCAGCCGCCGCGTCCGCTCCAACGCGATCGTGATCGCCAAGGGCGGCGCCACCCTCGGCATCGGCGCCGGCCAGATGAGCCGCGTCGACTCCGTCCGCCTAGCCGTCGAGAAGTGCCGCGAGACCCGCGGCGCCGAGGCCGACAGCCTCCTCGCCGGGTCCGCCCTCGCCTCCGACGCCTTCTTCCCCTTCGCCGACGGCCCCGAGCTGGCGATCCAGGCCGGCACGACCGCAGTCATCCAGCCCGGCGGCTCCAAACGCGACGCCGAGGTGATCGAGGCCTGCGAGCAGGCCGCCGTCGCGATGGTCTTCACCAAGCACCGCCACTTCCGGCACTAGGCGAGTGGAGGCCGGCGCCCGCGTCTCCTCCGCCGGGGCCGAGCGACGGACGACGCCGGTCGAGCTCTTCTGGGACCTCGCCTTCGTCTTCGCGATCACCCAGGTCACCCACTTCCTCCTCTTCCACCTCACCTGGGGCGGCTTCGGGCGCGGGATGCTCCTGCTGGCGCTGATCTGGTGGGCGTGGTCGGCCTTCGTCTGGGCGGCGAACGCGCAATCGGAGGACTCGCCGACGATGCAGCTGGCGCTGCTGGTCTCGCTGATCCTTATCTTCCTCGCCGGGATCGCCGTGCCCGACGCCTTCGGCAGTGAGGCGACTCTTTTCGCGCTCACCTATGCAGGGGTGCGGCTGATCCATCTCGGGCTCTACGTCGATGCCTCCCGCCGCGGCAACGCCTCCTGGGAGTCGATCGCCGGCTTCGGCGCGGCGACCCTCGCCGCCCTGGCGCTCCTCGTCGTCGGCTCGTTCTTCGACCTCGCGGCGCAGACGGTCCTCTGGACGGTGGCGCTGGCGATCGACTACGCCGGTCCCGCCTGGCTGACCCGCGCCCGCCTGCGCGGGTTGCAGCAGGTCGCCGTCGCCCACTTCGCCGAGCGCTACGGCCTCTTCGTGATCATCTGCCTCGGCGAGTCGATCGTCGCGATCGGGCTGGCAGCGAACGGCAGCCCGGTC
>DASTGL010000151.1:0-5297 GCA_035719145.1 Solirubrobacterales bacterium | reverse complement strand
GGCTCTGTTCGGGGCGCTGCTGATCCTTTTCCTCGGCCCTGCCTGGGAGCTCCTGCTCTGGCCCTTCGAGATCAGCCTGCTCGGCTCGGTCCTCTTCGGGCTGGCGATGCTGCTGGCGCTCGAGCGCGGCGACCGCAAAGGCGACCTCCTCGCCTGCCTCTTTCTGGCGATCTCACTCGGCTTCTCCAGCCTCGGGATCCCCTTCGCGGTCGCCGCGCTTGTCGCGATCCTGCTTTCGCCGCGCGAGCGCTGGCGGGGGCGCGCCTTCGTCTTCCTGGTCCCGGTCGCGCTCTATGCGGTGTGGTACCTCGGCTGGGGCCACGAAGCGGAATCCCACCTGAGCCTGCGCAACATCCTCGCCTCGCCGCGCTTTGTCGCCGAAGCGGTGGCGGCGGGGGTCGGCAACCTTTTCGGCCTCGGCACCAGCCCGGTCAGCGGCGCCACCGAACTGTTCTGGGGCGCGGCGCTGACGGTGGCGATCGTCGCCGCCCTCCTCTGGCGCCGACTGCAGCGGCCCGGCTTCGACCCGGGCATCTGGCCAGTTGCCGCCGCCGCCCTCGTCAACTGGTTCCTCACCGCCTTCAACCAGATCCCCGGCCGCGACCCCTCGTCGAGCCGATACCAGTACGCGAGCTGCGTCTTCCTCGTCATGGTGCTGGCGAACCTGCTCGCACGGGAGCGGTTCAGCCGCCGCACCCTGCTCGTCGGCGCGGCGGTCACCGTGCTGGCGCTCGGGCCGAACCTGGTGGTGCTGAAGGACGGCCGCGACACCTTCGAAGGGCAGAGCGTCCTCACCCGGGCCGACACCGCCGGCATCGAAATCGCCCGCCGCACGGTCTCGCCCGAATTCGAGCTTTCGCCCGAAGTCGCCGGCACGCCGGGCCTGATTGACATCTTCGCCGGGCGCTATCTGGAAGCCGTCGACGAATACGGCTCCCCGGCCTACTCGGAAGCCGAACTCGCTGCTGCGCCGGAGCCCGAGCGCCGTCAGGCCGACATCGTCCTCTCGCAGGCCCTGCCGCTGCGGACCGTGGTCACGCCGAACGGCTACGAGGCTGCGGGCGGACGCGAAAATTGCGTCACGGTCCCTGGCGGAGCACCCGCTGACAGCGAGGTCGCGGTCCATCCCGGCGCCACCCGGATCGAAGTCGCGCCCGGCCCTGAAGCCCACCTCACCCTGCGCCGCTTCGCCGAAGGCGAATACCCGGTCCCCACCGCCGGCGCCCCCGGCGGCTCGGTCGTCGTCCTCCGCGTCCCCCGCGACGAATCGCCGCGACCCTGGTATCTGCACGTCGAAGCGACGCAGCAGGCGCGCGTCTGCCGCTGAGCGAAAGCGTCTGCATCTGGCGACAGTTCGGGCCTCAGAAGGCGTGAAGGCCGATCATGGCGACGATGATCGCCACCGCGAAGCCGAGCAGATTCCGGTTCAGGGTGTCGAAGCGATCATTGAGCTTCTCGAACCGTTCGTCCACCTTGTCGAACCGTTCATCCACCTTCTCGAACCGTCGATCCATGTCGCTCCGGAGCCCGCGGATGTCCGCGTCCAGACGGGCAAACCCGTCATCGACCTTCTTGTTGAGATCGTCGAGGCGCTCGTCGGTCCATTTCTCCCGCGGCATCATCACGGCCATGATCCTAGCGTAACTCTTTAGCTGCAACAAAAGGCGCGCAGAAGTAAAAACAGTTAGAGCTCCTCGGCGACCCGGGGGGCTTCGCGGTTGAAGGTCCAGACGCCGAAGACGCAGATCGCGAGGAAGATCACGAGGGCGGGGAGGAGGTGGAGCCAGCCGCCCGCGGCTTCGACCGCGGTGGGCGCCAGATAGCGGGGTTCGTGGAGGACCCAGACCCGGATCTGCTCGAAGATCACGCTGAGCGGGTTGATCATCAGCAGTTCTTCGAAGGTGCGGGACCGGTATCCGATGCCGCTTTCCGAGGTGCCGAGCGGATAGAGGATCGGCGTCGCGTAGAAGAGCATCTGGGCACCGACCGTCCAGATGATCGCGACGTCGCGGAAGCGGACATAGAGGACCGAGAAGGCCATGCTGATCGTCGTGGTGAATACGAAGAGGGCCGCCAGGGCGACCGGATAGAGCAGCCAGGTCCAGGCCGGGGAGATCCCCCAGGCAAGGATGAAGACGAAGACGATGATCAGGTTGAGGCAGAAGTTGAAGAAGGCCGTCAGCACCGTCGAGAGCGGGATCACCAGGCGCGGGAACTGGGTCTTGCGGACGATGCCCTCCTGGGCGACGACCGAGGTGACCGCGTTGGTGGTCGCTTCCTGGAAGAAGGTGAACTGGACGATCCCCAGCAGCAGCAGCACCGGGTAGTTATGGAGCTGGCTGCCGATTCTGAAGATCTGGGTGAAGACCAGGAGCAGGACGCTGAAGTAGGCCAGCGGGCGAATCAGCGACCAGAAGTAGCCGAGGACGGTGCCGAAGTAGACGCGCTTGAACTCCGTCCCGGCCATCAGCCAGAGCAGGTCGAAGAAGCGGCGGACGCCGCCGCCGAGGGCGGAGGGGCCGCGGACCTCGCGCAGGGGCTGCGGCTGGGCGCTCATCGCTCGCCCGTCCTGTCGACGCCGGCCTCGACCTCGGCGGGGAGGGCGACGAGCCCGTTGGGCATGTCCTCGCCCGCGTAGACGACGAAGTCGAAGGCGTTGTGGACGTAGAGGGCGACACCCCGGTTCTCGCTGCGGTTGATGCCGCAATGGACGAAGTAGCGGCCCTGGGTGAGGAGGTTCTCGACCTCCGCCTGGACCGTGACCCTGGTGCCGGGGCGCAGTGGCGCGAACCAGTCGCCCTCGACGATCGGGGCGCCGAGTTCGGTGACGCCGACGCCGTCGGCGTTGGCGATGATCAACCCGACGCCGGCGCCCGCTACCTCGCGGGTGGCTTCCAGCTCCAGTCGCAGGCGGATCTTTTCGCCGGCTTCGACGTTGGCGGTGCGGTTGCCGTCGGCGTCCTCGACCCAGACGTCGAGCAGCCGCAGCTCTTCAGCCGGGCCGGAGGTGGGCGGGGGGCCGGCCTCGCTCGCCTCATCGAAGTTCAGCTGCAGGTAGTGGCGGCCGACGTCGCCGGGGTCGCCGAGGTGGCGGATGCGGCCGCCGTCGATCAGCATCGCCCGGTGGCAGTAGCGCTCGACCGTGGTCATCTCGTGGGTGACGAGGATGATCGTCTTGCCCGCCGCTTTCATGTCGCGGAAGGCGTCGGCGCACTTCTGCTGGAAGGCGGCGTCGCCGACAGCCAGCACCTCGTCGATCAGCAGCACGTCGGCGTCGGCCTCCATCATCACCGAGAAGGCGAGCCGGACCAGCATCCCCGAGGAGTAGTTCTTCAGCTTCAGGTTCGCGAACTCCTCCAGTTCGGCGAAGTCGAGGACGGAGTCGATCCGCTGCCGCGTCTCCTGCGGGGTCAACCCGACCATCACCCCGTTGAGGACGATGTTTTCGCGCGCGGTCAGCTCCGGGTTGAAGCCGACGCCGAGCTCGATGAACGGCGCCAGCCGCCCCGCCATCCGGATCGTTCCCGAGTCGGCGCGGTAGATGCTGGCCAGCAGTTTCAGCAGCGTGCTCTTGCCGGAGCCGTTGCGGCCGACGATGCCGAAAAACTCGCCCTGCTCGATCTCGAAGGAGACGCCGTCGAGCGCGTGCAGCTCGCGGTAGTCGCGCCCGGAGAAGGGGCGGACGATCCGCTCTTTCAGCGAGTCGACCCGCTGTTTGGGGATGCGGAAGGACTTGTGCAGGTCCTCTACCTGGATCGCAGGCGTGGTGGCATCGGGACTGCGCATCGCGGGCACCTTAGTCTTCCGGCGGTGAACCCGGAGCGTCCGGTCGCCGTGGTGATCCCGAGCTGGAACTCGCTCGCGCTGCTGCCGCGTTGCCTGGAGTCGCTGCGCGATCAGGGGGTGGAGCTGGAGGTGCTGGTGGTCGACAACGGCTCCTCCGACGGCACGGTCGCTTTCCTGGAGCGCGAGGGGGTGCCGCATTTGGCGCTGCCGGAGAACGTCGGCTTCGCGCGGGCGATGAACCTGGGGGTGGCGCGGGTGCGGGCGGGGACGGTGCTGGCGCTGAACGCCGACACGGTGGTCGAGCCGGGCGCGGTGGCGACGCTGCTGGCGGCGCTGGAGGCCGACCCCTCGCTCGGCGGCGTGCAGCCGCGCATCCTGCAGCTGGAGGAGGGGGGGCGCGATGTCGCGCGGGCGCGTCTTTACAGCGCCGGGCAGGGGCTGACGGCCGACGGCCGCGCGGTCGAGCTGGGCGCCGGCGAGGAGCAGTCGCCCGCCGCCCTCGCGGCGCGGGAGGTCTTCGGCGTCTGCGGCGCCGCCTGCCTGCTGCGCCGGGAGCTGTTCGAGGAGCTGGGCGGCTACGACGAGCGCTACTTCGCCTTCTACGAGGACGTCGACCTCAACGTGAGGGCGCAAATTGCCGGCCGCACCTTCGGCTACGTCCCCGAGGCGGTGGTCTGGCACCTCGGCAACGCGTCGTGGCTGGCGGCGGCGCCGCGTCCGGGCGCCTGGAACGCGCGCCTCGTCGCCCGCAACCGCGTCGCTACCCAGGCGAAGTTCATGCCGCCGCGGGCGCTGCCGCGGATCCTCGCCGTCGAGGCCGGGGCGCTGGCGCGCGCGGCCCGGCAGCGTCGCTTCCGCGCCACCCTGGGCGGCAAGCTCGAAGGCCTGCGCCTGCTGCCGGCGATGCTGCGCGAGCGCCGCCGTCTCGCCCGCGAGGGCGACCTCGAGCGCCCGCGGCGCTGGCTCGGGAGCGACGGCCGATGAGGATCTGCGTCGTCTCCGCCGAGCCCTCCACCTACGGCGGGTTGGGCCATGCGTTGCGGCGGCAGATGGAGGTGCTCTCCACCCGGCACGAGGTCGTCCTGATCGAGCGGCCCGAGCCGAGCGAGGCGCTGGCGCGGATGTCGTTCGCCTCCGACGACCACCTCCGCTCCGCCGCTGTCCTCGAGGAGATCGAGAAGGCCTACGCGGGGACCGCAGGTCCCGATCTGCTCGAGGTCTGCGACTACCGCGCCCTCGGCCTCGTCCCCCTACAGGCACGGGCGGCAGGCCACCCGCTGCTGCGCGAGACGACGGTGGCGGTGAGACTCTCCGCGACGGCCGAGCTGGTGGCGCTCCACGACGGCCGCCTGCAACTGCCGCAGGAACAGCGCGTGGGCGACCTGGAGCGCGAGCAGTTCCGGCTCGCCGATCGGCTCCTCTGGCCGGGCGGCGACGCCCTCGACGCCTACCGCCGCTACTACGGCAACGCTCTGCTGCCGGCCGGCGTCGAGACCGGCCGTCCCTTCCCC
>DASTGL010000150.1:0-2426 GCA_035719145.1 Solirubrobacterales bacterium | reverse complement strand
CGCTCGAATCCGCCTTCTTGAACTGGGCCTTCATGCTGCCGCCGCCGGCATGCATCTGCACCGCCACGCCCTCGGCACGGAGGGCCTCCAGCACGGGCAGCGCCCGGGGCAGCGCGGCCGCGTCGGCAATGACGGCGTAGGCGTCCGGCGCGTCGGACGGCGGCCGGACGCCCACGGCCTCGAGCAGCAGCAGCAGGCGCTCGA
Source organism: Solirubrobacterales bacterium (assembly GCA_035719145.1). Lineage (GTDB taxonomy): Bacteria > Actinomycetota > Thermoleophilia > Solirubrobacterales > 70-9 > VAYN01. Next base: position 2,222 of record DASTGL010000150.1, on the reverse strand, counting down.
TGCCCAGGCCCCAGCCGACGGCCGGGGCCGGCCGGCCGCCGAGCTGCTCGATCAGGCCGTCGTAGCGGCCGCCGCCGCCGATCTCCGCCTGCGCCCCGAGCCGGTCGCAGACGAAGGAGAAGATCGTCCGCGTGTAGTAGTCGAGGCCGCGGACCAGGGTCGGGTCGATCGTGTAGCCGACGCCGGTCGCGTCGAGCAGCGCCCGCACCTCGGCGAAGTGCTCGGCGTCCTCGCCTTCGAGCTGCTCGACGATCGTCGGCGCGCTCGCCATCACCCCGCGCGTCCCCTCGTCGTCGGCGTCGAAGGCGCGCAGCGGGTTGAGGTCGATCCGCTCGCGCACGTCGCGGGAGAGCTCGGCCTCGTGGGCATGCAGGTGCTCCTTCAGGTCCTCGAGGTAGGCGCGCCGGGCCTCGAAGGAGCCGAGGCTGCCGAGCCGCAGCTCCACCCCGGGCACGCCCAGCTCCTCCAGCAGGTCGGCGAGGAGCATGATCACCTCGGCGTCGGCGAGCGGCGAGTCGGTGCCGATGCACTCGACCCCGAGCTGGTGGAACTGGCGGTAGCGGCCGGCCTGCGGGCGCTCGTGGCGGAAGAACGGGCCGAGGTAGTGGAGCTTCACCGGCTGCGCCAGTTTCTGCATCCCGTGCTCGAGGTAGGCGCGGCAGACCGAGGCGGTCCCCTCCGGCCGCAGGGTCAGGCTGCGCCCGCCCTTGTCCTCGAAGGTGAACATCTCCTTGCGGACGATGTCGGTCGACTTGCCGACGCCGCGCTCGAAGAGGTCGGTGTCCTCGAAGGCCGGGGTCGCGATCGGCTCGTAGCCGGCGCGGCCGAAGACCTCGGCGGCGGCGCGTTCGAGCCGGCGGCGGGCGCGCGCGGCCTCGGGGAGAATGTCGAAGGTCCCGCGGGGGGCCTGGAACTTGCTCGCCATCGTGCTCCTAGTGGGCCAGCGAGCCGAGGAAGGGGTTGGTCGCCCGCTCCGCCCCGAGCGTGGTCAGGCCCATGTGGCCGGGATGGACCACCGTCTCGTCCGGATAGTCGTCGAGCAGCTTGCCGATCGAGGCGAGCAGGGTCGGCCCGTCGCCGCCGGGCAGGTCGACGCGGCCGACCGAGCCCTGGAAGAGGACGTCGCCGGAGAAGATCGCCGGCTCGCCCTTGACCGCGTAAGTGACGTGGCCAGGGCTGTGGCCCGGGGTAAAGACGACCTCGATCTCCATCCCGGCCAACTCAAGGGTCTCGCCGCCGCGGACAACCTCGTCGGCCTCGTAGCTCTCGTAGGGGCCGAATCCCGCCCAGGGGACGTAGGCCATGATGTCGGCGAGCACCGGCACCTCGATCTCCGGGCAGTAGACCAGGGCGCCCGTCGCCCGCGCCACCGGCGCGACCGCGCCGATGTGGTCGAAGTGGCAGTGGGTGAGGAGGATCGCCTCGACCGTGGCCCCGCTCGCCTCGACCGCGGCGAGGATCCGCTCGGGCTCCTCCCCCGGGTCGACGATCAGCAGCCGCTCGCCCCCCTGCGGCCGGAACAGGAAGCAGTTCTCGCCGATCTGCCCCACCGTGAGCATCTCGACGTCGAGGGCCACTATTCCTCCCGGGCGCGGATCCGCGCTCGCTCGCGCCGCCGCCAGAGAACCGTGTCGATGTAGTAGCCGGAGGGGACGTAGAAGGCGAGCATGAAGGCGCCGAAGATCAGCGAGCCGGCGACGGGCTTTTTGAAGATCAGGATCAGCAGCACGATGAAGATGACGGCGGCGAAGAGGCCGCGGACGAAGGAGTTGCGCCAGGTCGGCGGCAGATCTTCTTTCGGCGCCGGTTTGCGTTTGGAGCGCGCCTGCGCCTTCGCTTCCTCGCGGGTGCGGGGGCGGCTGCGGCGCGCCTTCGTGTCGATCCGCCCGCCCTGGGTGCCGCGGCGCTTGCGCCGACGCTTTTTGTTCGTCTGAGCCATGGCCTCGAAATCTAGTCGGTCGCCTCCGCCAGGCGCGCCTCGATCGTGTGCTGACGCGGGTCGAAGCCGCGCATCGGCACGTCGGCGGGATAGCCGGCGAGGGCGGCCCTCGGGATCAGGCCGACCAGCTCGGCCTCGACCGGGCGGGCGCCGAGCGGGGCCGCCAGCTCGCGCACCCGCTCCACCACCGCGCCGAGCGGGACCGCCAACGGGTCGTGGACGTTGGTCGAGACCTGGGCGCGGCCGCTTGAGAGCAGGAGCCCGATCGCCCGCACGCCGGCGA
>DASTGL010000149.1:0-5575 GCA_035719145.1 Solirubrobacterales bacterium | reverse complement strand
CACCGGGTCCTGCCAGACCAGGGTGCGGCTGCGGGACGCCTCGGGGTCGGAGGCGGCGAAGGTCTCCGCGAGCTCGGCCGCGGTCCCTTCCGGGGCGGTGACGACGCCGTCGCCGCTCACCGGACCTCGATCCTGCGGTAGCCGATCACCCGCTGCGGGTCGGTCGCCCCCGCCGGGTAGTGCAGGTCGGCGCTGATCTCCTCCTGCGTGATCGTGATCCGCGACTTCCGTCGCCGCTGTGAATGCCTGTGCTTCGGGATCAGCCTCATGACTCGCCTCCAGTCGGCTTGGTTAGTTGCATCAAGCAACTGATCTCCTGGGAGCCTAGCCGAAGTGAGTTGCTTGATGCAACCAAGTGTGCGAAGATCACACTCGTGCTGCGCCGCGACTACCCCGCCGTCGACTCCCCGATCGCCAAGGCGCTCGAGGTGATCGGCGAGCGCTGGTCGCTGCTGATCGTCCGCGCGATCATGCACGGCAACCGCCGCTTCGGCGAGATGCAGGAGAACCTCGGCGTCGCCCGCAACGTCCTCTCCGCCCGCCTCCAGCGCCTGGTCGACGAGGAGATCCTCGAACGCCGCGCCTACTCGGAAAACCCGCCCCGCTACGAGTACTTCCTCACCCAGAAGGGCCTAGACCTCTGGCCGGCCCTGATCGCCCTCCTGCACTGGGGCGAGCGCTACTCTCCCGACCCCGACGGCCCCCGGCGCCTGATCGTCCACAAGGAGTGCGGCGGCGAGGTAAGCGAGCGCGGCATCTGCGAACGCTGCGGCAAGGTCCTGACGGCGCGGGACGCGATCCAGGTCCCGGGGCCGGGGGCCAAAGTGCCCGTGGAGAGCAGCGAACCGGTCTGAGCTAGCGTTGCCGTAGGCGAACGGCGACGAGAGGAGCAGGTGTGGCGACGGCGGCTGAGGTTCAGGTGCGGGACAAGATCTTCATCGGCGGGGAGTGGGTCGAGCCGAGCGGGGCCGACCCGATCGAGGTGGTGAACTCGACCACCGAGGAGGCGATGGGGACGATTCCCGGCTGCACGCCGGTCGACGTCGACCGCGCCGTCGAGGCGGCGCGCGATGCCTTCGAGGGCTGGTCTCAGACCTCGCGGGAGACCCGCGCCGGCTACATCGCCGCGATTGCCGAGGGATTGGGTGAGCGGGCCGAGGAGATCGCGACGACGATCGCCCAGGAGCTGGGGATGCCGCTGAAGCTGAGCCGGATCGTCCAGGTCGGCCTCCCCACCTCGCAGTTTGCCTCGACGCCGCAGCTGATGGAGGAAGTCGCCTGGGAAGAGGAGATCGGCAACTCGCGGGTGCTGCGCGAGCCGGTCGGCGTGCTCGGCGCGATCACGCCCTGGAACTATCCCCTCAACCAGATCGCCTGCAAGGTCGCACCGGCGCTCGCCGCCGGCTGCACCGTCGTCTCGAAGCCGAGCGAGGTGACGCCGCTGAACGCCTTCCTGCTGACCGAGGTGATCGAGGCCGCCGAGCTGCCGGCCGGGGTCTTCAACCTCGTCACCGGCACCGGCCCGGTCGTCGGCGAGGCGATCGCCGGCCATCCCGGCGTCGACATGGTCTCCTTCACGGGCTCGACCCGCGCCGGCCGCCGGGTCAGCGAGCTGGCGGCGGCGACGGTGAAGCCGGTGGCGATGGAGCTCGGCGGCAAGTCCCCGAACGTGATCCTCGACGACGCCGATCTCGCCAAGGCGGTGCCCGACGGCGTCGCCAAGTGCTTCCTCAACTCCGGCCAGACCTGCAGCGCCCTGACCCGGATGCTGGTCCCGCGCCAGCGGCTCGCCGAGGTCGAGGAGCTGGCCAAGGCGGCAGCGGAGACCTTCACGCCCGGTGACCCCTTCGACTCAGGTACCCGACTCGGGCCGCTCGTCTCCGAGGTCCAGCGCGAGCGCGTCCGCGGCTACATCGAGAAGGGGATCGAGGAGGGCGCGCGCCTGATCACCGGCGGCGCCGAGCCGCCCGATGGCCTCGAGCGCGGCTACTTCGTCCGCCCCACCGTCTTCTCCGAGGTGACGGCGGAGATGACGATCGGCCAGGAGGAGATATTCGGCCCGGTGCTGGTGATCCAGCCCTACGAGGGCGAGGACGACGCTGTCCGAATCGCCAACTCGACCCCCTACGGCCTTTCCGGCGGCGTCTGGTCGGCCGACGCCGACCGGGCGATCCGGGTCGCCAAGCGCATCCGCACCGGTCAGGTCGAGATCAACGGCGGCGCCTTCAACCCCCACGCCCCCTTCGGCGGCTACGGCCAGTCCGGCCACGGCCGCGAGAATGGCCGCTACGGGATCGAGGAGCTGCTGCAGGTCAAGGCGCTGCAGCTATAGGTCCGGGTCATCCCTGCGAATCCAGGAACTCGTTGTCGAACAGCCCTGACGCCGGCCAGATCCGCCGGGTCATCCCTTCTTCGCGCATCCACTGCATGAGTGCCCTCGCCTGTCCTGAGCTCATGCGGCTGACGCCGGAGAGCATCGGAAGCGTTGCCATGACTTCGGCTTTCGCCTCTTTCCGACTCCGTTCAGGGTTCGCATTGACGTCTTCTTCGAGCACTTCGACCATCTCTTCAGGGTGTTCGATGGCCGCGGTGGCCCCCCGGGAGATCGCCGAGATGAAGGCGCGGTAGGCGAGCGGGTGTTCGGCCAGCCGGTCTGACCGGGCAATCACCACGAGTTCGTCGTAAGCGGGAAATCCAAGCGACTGCACCTGGGTGATAACCGGGTGCAGACCCCGCGTTTCGAGTCGGACGCCCTCAGTGTTCCAATCGACTCCGAAGATCGCATCTACGTCACCTTCGACCAACCGTGGAACCGCGTTGTACCAGACCCTCTTCACCTTGACGTCACGGAGGGTCAGCCCGCCACGCGCCAGGAAGCTCCGCAGGAAGAGTTCCTCGAAGGAGAGACCGGGGATGCCGATGGTCTTCCCCTCGAGATCGGCGATGTTGCGGATCTTCGACCTTCGGAGCCAGATCATCGCCATGGTCGGCTGCGAAAGCAGGCTTCCCAAGGCGACGACGGGCGCCCCCTTTTCCTTGGCCAGCACGACCTGCGGCAGGTGCGAGATCCCGATGTCATCGGTCCCGTCGACGACGTATTCCACCGGGCGGCTGGGGGTCGCCGGCCTGAAAGTGGTGACTTCGAGATTGGCATCCGCGAAGTAACCGAGTTTCTCGGCCATCAGGATCCCCGCCGTCTCGGGGCGATCCCATCCGTCGAGCGTCACCCGCAGGGGCGTCAGTTGCCGCGGGTGCTCCAGGGTGCGTTCCGTGGAGCCGCCGCCACCGCCGCATCCCGCCAGGAGAGCGGTCAGCATCGCGATCGCCAGCGCGCAGTAGCTCGCCCTCACCACTCAAATTTTTAGCATCAATTGGCGGGCGATCAAGCAGCGTGCAGGGTGAACCTGACGCGCGTGCCCGGGCTGCCGGACTCCACCCAGATCCGCCCACCATGGGCCTCGACGATGGCCTTGGAGATCGCCAGGCCGAGGCCGGCGCCTTCGTCGCTGCGGGCGGCGTCGCCGCGGTAGAAGGGCTCGAAGACGCGGTCGCCGTCTTCTGGCGCGATTCCCTCCCCCTCGTCGTCGACCTCGATCTCGACGCCGCTGCCGAGCGTGCGGGCGCGGACGGTGACGCTGCCGTCGGCCGGGGTGTGGCGGATCGCGTTCTGGATCAGGTTGAAGAGGACCCGCTGCACCTTCTCGGCGTTGGCTTGGGCGAGCAGGGCGTCCCCGGGGAGATCGGCGGCCACCCGCACCCCGCGCTGAGCCGCCTGCGCCCGCATCGCCGCCACCGCCTCGTCGATCAGCTCGCGCAGCTCGACCTGGCCCATCGTCCAGGAGATCTCCCCCGCCTCGATCCGCGAGAGCTCGAAGAGGTCGTCGATCAGGCCGCTGAGGACGGCGACGTGGGTGCGGATCTCCTTCAGGTAGCGCTCGCGGGTCTCCCCCGTCGCCACCCCGTCGTCGATCGACTCGACCAGCAGGCGCAGCGACGCCAGGGGCGTTCGCAGGTCGTGGGAGGCGGCGGCGACGAGCTGCCGGCGCATCTCCTCGACTTCGCGGGCGGCGCGCTCCTCCATCGCCAGCCGCGCCGCCAGGGCCCCCGCCAGGGCGATGCCGGCCGCCGCCAGCAGGGCGAAGGCGATTTGCTCGGCCCCCATCCCGTGCGGGACCGCCACCGCGGCGCCGCCGGCGACGAAGGCGACGACGGCGATCAGGAAGGCGCGTCTCACGGCTTGAACCTGTAGCCGACGCCCCAGACCGTCTCGATGAAGCGAGGCTCGGCCGAGTCGTCCCCGAGCTTGGCGCGGAGGCGGCGGATGTGGACGGTGACGGTGCTGGTGTCGGTGAAGAAGGGGTATTCCCAGACCGCTTCCATCAGCTGGTCGCGGGAGAAGACGCGGCCGGGCCGGGCGGCGAGGTAGGCGAGCAGGTCGAACTCGCGCTGGGTCAGGGCGAGCTCTTTGCCGTCGAGGAACACTCGCCGCGTCGCCGGCTCCACCCGCAGCGCCCCGTGCTCGATCGGCGGCGCCTCCTCGTCCTCCTCGTCCGAAGGCGAGACCCGCCGCAGCACCGCCTCGACCCGGGCCACAAGCTCGGCCGGCGAGAAGGGCTTGACGACGTAGTCGTCGGCGCCGTGGCGGAGGCCGACCAACCGGTCCGACTCCTCGCCGCGCGCGGTCAGCAGGATCACCGCGACCCGCTTGCCGGGTCGCTCGTGCAGCTGCCGCATCACCTCGATCCCGTCCAGCCCGGGCAGCATCAGGTCGAGGACGACGAGGTCGGGACGGTGGAGGTCGGCCTGGCGCAGCGCCTCCGGCCCGTCCGCCGCCTGCAGGGCCTCGAAACCCGCCCGCTCGAGGTAGCGGGAGACGATCTCGACGATCGTCGGCTCGTCGTCGACGACGAGGACGGTGCCTTGGTCGGCCGCGGCCATCGCCTCGATTCTCGCTTCTGCGGCGGCGCTAGCCGAAGGTGAAGGCATAGCCCTGCACCCCCGCTTCGGGCTCCAGCCGCAGGACGTGGTGGCCGACGCGCGGCAGGTCGACGAGGTTGTAGAGGCGCTGGGAGTCGACGGTGACCTCGCCTCCGTGGACGTCGGAGCCCGCCGCGGCGGAGTCGATCGGCTTGCCGTCGAGGAGAACCCGCACGCGGCGGGCTTTGCCGTCGACGGTGCCGAGGACGAGGTAGACGCGCCGGGCACCGAAGTTGAGTTCCAGCGAGCCGCCGGCGGCGGTGGCCGAGTGGAATTCGATCCGCCACGGCCCGCGGAAGGCGAATTCGTTCGCGGGCACCCGCGCCGGCGCGGTGAAGTCGTGCGTTCCCGGCGAGAGTTCGGGGTTGGTGAAGCGTTCGGCCCGGGCGGCTCCGAGATAGGTCTCCGGCGTCGTCACGCCCGCTTCGGGTTCGATGCCCCTGGCCCCGGACATCCCGCGGCCGACCCGGTCGCCGGCTTCGGCCAGCAGCTGCCGGATCACCTTCTCTTTCTCGCCGTATTCGCCCTCGCCGAAATGGACGTAGCGGACGTTGCCGCGGGCGTCGATGAAGTACTCGGCGGGCCAGTACTGGTTGCC
>DASTGL010000148.1:0-3886 GCA_035719145.1 Solirubrobacterales bacterium | reverse complement strand
TGGCGGGTCATGCGCGGCCGCACCGCGGGCTGGATCGGGACGATCGCGATCGGGCTCGCCTTCGTCTGCGCGATCGGGGCGACGGCCTCCCTCCTGGGACACACCGAGAGCGACCGTCAGCTCACCTCGTCGCTCTGGACCTACGCGTCCGCCGCGGGCCTCGACATCAAGCTCGGGATCCTCGTCGACCCGCTGTCGGCGTTCATGATCCTCGTCGTCAGCGGCGTCTCGACGCTGATCCACCTGTACTCGGTCGCCTACCTCGATTCCGACCGGGGCTACTCGCGCTACTTCGCCTACCTCAACTTCTTCGTCTTCTCGATGCTGCTGCTGGTCCTGGCCGGCAACTTCGTCCTGCTGATCGTCGGCTGGGCCTTCGTCGGCTTCGCCTCCTACGCGCTGATCAGCTTCTGGTACCGGCGCGAGACGGCGACGCGGGCGGGAATGAAGGCGTTTGTGATCAACGTCGTCGGCGACATCGGCCTGGTGCTTGCGGCCTTCCTGATCTTCCGCGAACTCGGCAGCTTCGACTACGGCACCGTCTTCGCCAAAGCGCCGGAAGTCTTCAGCACCAACCAGTGGAGCGTCACCGCGATCTGCCTGCTGCTCCTCGTCGGCGCCTTCGCCAAGTCCGCCCAGCTGCCGCTCCACACCTGGCTGCCGGACGCGATGGAGGGACCGACGCCGGTCTCCTCGCTGATCCACGCGGCGACGATGGTCACCGCGGGCGTCTACCTGATCGCCCGCACCCACGCCCTCTTCGTCCTCGCCCCCACCGCCGCCGACATCGCCGCCTTCGTCGGCCTGGCGACGCTGCTGGTCGCGGCGACGATCGCCCTGGTGATGACCGACCTGAAGCGGGCGATCGCCTACTCGACGATGAGCCAGATCGGCTACATGGTGGTCGGCGTCTCGATCGGTGCCTACGGGGCGGGGATGTTCCACCTGATGACCCACGCCTTCTTCAAGGCGCTGTTGTTCATGGCCGCCGGCTCGATCATCGCCGCGATGGCGAACGAGCAGAACATCGACCGCATGTCCGGCTTCGGCAGGGCGATGCGCTTCACCTCGGTGACGATGCTCTGCGGCGGCCTCGCCCTCGCCGCCTTCCCGCTCACCTCGGGCTTCTTCTCCAAGGACGAGATCCTCGCCTACGCCGGCGCCCGGGGCGGCATGTACATCACCTTCACTGTTCTTGGCTACTTCGGCGCCTTCCTCACCGCGATCTACACCTTCCGGCTGATCTTCCGGGTGCTCCAAGGCGAGCCCTGCGCCGAGGCGCGGGAGCTGATCGAGACCGGCCACGTCCACCATGCCCACCCCTTCAACCCGGCGACCGGCGAAGAGGAGGACACCGACGTCGGCTTCCCCGGCCCCGAGCACCACATCGCCGAGTCCTCGGCGCCGATGCGGGTGGCGATGGCGGTGCTGGCCTTCCTCGCCCTGGTCGGCGGCCTGGTCCAGGTACCCGGGGTCGACAACGTGATCGCCAACTGGCTCGACCCGGTCTTCGCCGACTCGCCGCTGGCGGCGATCCACCCCTCGACCGAGTGGAGCTGGATCGGCCTCGGGATCGGCGGCGTCATCTCCCTCGCCGGGATCTGGGTCGCCCACTGGCTCTACATCGCCAACCCGGAGCGGCCGCGGGCCCTTGAACAGCGCTTGCAGGGCGTCCACGACTTCCTCTTCCGCAAGTGGTACTTCGACGAGGCGATCGACGTCCTCGTCGTCCGCCCGGCGCTGGCGGTCGGCCGCTTCGCGAACCGGGTCTTCGAGCGCTTCGTCGTCGACGGCCTCGTCAACGGCACCGAGGAGACGGTGCGCGGCACCAGCGGCGTCATCCGCGCCGTCCAGAACGGCTTCGTCCGCAGCTACGCGCTGCTCCTGATCGCCGGCTTCGCCGGCCTGGCCCTCTACTTCCTGCTGAGCAGCTCATGATCAACGTCCTCCTCTGGGCCCCCCTCGCCTTCGGCCTCGTCGGCCTCTTCCTGCCGCGGCGGGCGGCCGGGCCGTGGGCGGTCCTCGGGGCGCTGGTCACCCTCGGCGTCGCCGTCGGGATGACGATCGGCTTCAACCAGGGCGACTCCGGCCTGCAGTACGTCGAGAGCACGCCCTGGATCTCCGGGCTCGGCGTCGACTACAGCCTCGGCCTCGACGGCCTCAACCTCTTCCTCGTCCTGCTGACGGCGCTGCTGTGGACCGGCGGCATCGCCTTCGCCGCCTTCCGCGATTACGAGCGGCCGAAGACCTTCTTCCTCCTGATGCTGATGGCGGAGACGGCGACGCTCGGCTCCTTCCTCGCCCAGGACCTGCTGCTCTTCGTCCTCTTCTTCGACTTCATGCTGGTGCCGTTCTACTTCCTCTTCGGCGCCTGGGGCCACGACCGCACCGCCGAAGGCGGCCCGACCGCCTGGGCGGCGACGCTGAAGATGATCATCTACACGCTGATCGGCTCGCTGCTGATGCTGGTCGCGGCGATCGCCACCGCGATCATCTCGGCCGACGGCGGCCACATCACCTTCTCGATCCAGGCGCTGCAGGAACAGGGCCTCTCGCTCGGCAGCCAGCGCTGGATCTTCTGGTTCTTCGCCGCGGCCTTCCTGGTCAAGATGCCGGCCTTCCTCGTCCACGGCTGGATGCCCGACGCCTACCGCGCGGCGCCGCTGCCGGTGCTGGCGGTCTTCTCCGGGGTGCTGGCGAAGGTCGGCGCCTACGGCTTCCTGCGGATCGTGCTGCCGCTGTTCCCGGAAGCGACGATCGAATACCAGGAGGTCGTCCTGGTCATCGCGCTCGCCTCGATCCTCTACGGCTCGGTGATGGCCTTCACCCAGACCAACGTGCGGCTGATCGCCGGCTACTCCTCGGTCGCCCAGCTCGGCTTCATCACCGCCGGGATCTTCGCCCTGCGGGCCGACGGCTCCGACGGAGCGGTCCTGCAGATGGTCAACCACGGCCTGGTGGTGGCGCCCATCTTCGTCATCGTCGCGATCCTGTTCGAGCGGACCGGGAGCGAAGACATCCGCGAGATGGGCGGGATGGCGCTGCGGGCGCCGGTGCTGGCGGCGCTCTTCCTGATCGTCGCCCTGGCGACCCTGGCGATGCCGGGCTCCTCCAATTTCGTCGGCGAGTTCTACATCCTCAACGGCCTCTTCCAAGCGAAGATCGTCTTCGCCTTCATCGCGATCAGCGGCGTCGCGATGTCGGCCTACTACGCCCTCCGCCTCTACCAGGGGGCGATGCACAACCGTAAGCCGGAGGGTCTCCTGTCACGCGAGATCGGCTGGCGCGACGCGGTCGTCCTGGTGCCGCTGGTCCTCTGCATCCTCGGCCTCGCCCTCTACCCGCAGCTGATCCTCAAGCGGACGAACCCGAGCGTCCAGCAGACCGTCGCCAAGGTAACCGGCGGCTCGGCGCCGCAATCGAAGCTTGCGGCACAGACCGAAGAATCCGGTTGGACCGGGTACGCACCGATCGGAGACAGGTGAACTTCAACGAGCCGCATATCGACTACGCCGGCATCTCGCCGCTGATCGCCCTCACCGTCGGCATCTGCGTCGTCCTGCTCAGCGCCGTCTTCAAGCCCTTCAAACGCAGCGCGCCGCTGTTGACGCTGGTCACCCTCGCCGCCACCGCCGGCCTGCTGATCTGGCAGTGGGACGACCCGAAGAACCTGATCACCGGGGCGTTGCGGCTCGACGACCTGGCGATCTCGATCTCGCTGATCGCGATCCTCGTCGCCGCCTTCTGCGTCGTCTTGTCAATCGGCGAGCGGGCGACCGAGGAAGCCGGATCGGGCGAGTACCACTCGCTCCTGTTGGGCTCGGTCCTGGGGATGGTCCTGCTCTCGCAGGCGACCAACCTGGTCACCTTCTTCGTCGCCCTGGAG
>DASTGL010000147.1:0-5256 GCA_035719145.1 Solirubrobacterales bacterium | reverse complement strand
GATGCGAGAGCTGATGGCCGAGCCGCGCGTTGCCCCGTCGATCCTCTCGGCCGACATGGGACGGCTGGGGGCGCAGGTCGCCGAGGTGATGGACGCCGGCGCCCGGGTGATCCACTTCGACGTGATGGACGGGCACTTCGTCCCCCCGATCACGATCGGGCCGCTGGTCCTCAGCGGCATCGCCGACCAGGTCCACGACGCCGGCGGCGTCGTCGACGTCCACCTGATGATCGAGGCGCCCGAGCGCCAGATCGCCGAGTTCGCCGAGGCCGGGGCGGACTCGATCACCTTCCACGCCGAGGCGACCCCGCACGCCCACCGCACCCTCGCCGCCGTCCGCGAGGCCGACTGCCTCGCCGGGATCGCGATCAACCCCGGTACCCCGGTCGAGGCCGTCCAGGAGCTGCGCGTCCTCGCCGACCTCGTCCTCTGCATGACGGTCAACCCCGGCTGGGGCGGGCAATCCTTCATCGAGACCTCGCCGGAGAAGGTCGAGCGGCTGATGCCGCTGGTCGGGCAGGCTCGGATCGAGGTCGACGGCGGGGTCGACGTCGACACCGCGGGGCCGCTGGCGGCGGCCGGGGCGCGGTTGTTCGTGGCGGGGTCTGCGGTCTTCGGGGCGGATGATCCCGCGGCCGCTTACTCGGCTATCGCTGAGGCTGCCGGAGCTTCTTAGTCTCCTTACCCGCGGGCTACTAGGGCGCCCGTTACCTCCTGCCACCAGGCTCGGGCGGCGGAGTTGGCGTCTGGGCGTTCGGCTCGGCGGACGCACCACTCGGCTACTGCCTGTCGGCCGCCGATCGCGATCACTCCGCCGCCGGTGACGGCGAAGCGGCCGTCGGCCAGGGCTACGAGAAAGGCGCCGCGCTCGCCGCGGTCGCGCAGCACCTGGATGATCGGGATGCCGTCGATGGACTCGCCCAGCTCCTCGTCGTCGCCGCGGGCTGGGCGGACGGTGAAGACCTGAGAGGCGCCTCGGCGGGGCAGCAGCTTGGGTGCCTCGCGGCCAAGCGGCCCCTTTGCCCACTTCTTCGTCAGCGCCTCGACGTCCTCGCGCAGCTCGCTTCGCACCAGGATGTGGAGCTCGTCGCCCTCTTGCAGCTCGGTGGAGCCTCGCGGTGGGATCGCGTTGCCGTCGCGGACGATCACGTTGACCAGGGCCTCGCGGGGCAGCTCTAGGTCGCGGACGGGGTGGCCGGCGGCGGCTGCTCCCGGCGGCAGTCGGTAGGCGATCACGTCGCCGCCCATGCGGCGGATGCGGCCGGACTCGAGCAGGCGGCGGGGGAGGGCCGGCTCGTCGGTGGTGAGGCCGAGGCGGGTCGCCAGCGGCTCGAAGCTGGCGCCCTGGACGAGGGTCGAGCTGACGACGACGAAGAAGACGATCGCGAAGAGTTCCTCGCCGGCGCCGATCCCGGCGACGACCGGGAAGGTGGCGAGCCAGATCGGGGTGGCGCCGCGCAGGCCGGCCCAGCCGAGCATCAGCCGCTCCCTCATGTTCAGCGGCGCCAGCAGGGTGGCGACGACCGCGGCGACGGGCCTGGCGACGAAGATCAGCACCGCCGAGAGCGCCAGCGCTTCGGGGGCGACATCGTCGAGGCTGGAGGGGAAGACGAGCAGCCCGAGGAGGATGAAGAGGGAGATCTGGGCGACCCAGCCGAGGCCCTGGTGGAAGGCGACGACGGTCCGTCGCGCCGGGATCCGAGCGGACCCGAGGGCGAGCGCGGTCAGGTAGACGGCGAGGAAGCCGGAGCCGTGGACGAGCTCGGCGACGCCGTAGGCCAGCGCGGCGATCGCGATCGTCGCCACCGGGTAGATGCCCTCGCCCGGCAGCCGGACGCGGTCGAGGGCCAGCACCGCCAGGCGACCCACCGCCACGCCGACTACCGCTCCCAGGCCCAGTTTCAGGACCAGCAGGCCCGCCATGTCGGCGATCCCGTAACCGGGCTGCTGGATCCATTCGATGAAGCCGATCACCAGCAGCAGCGCGACCGGGTCGTTCATCCCCGACTCGCCCTCGAGCGAGCGCGCCAGGCGCTTCTCCAGGGTGCTTCGGCGCAGGACGGCGAAGATCGCCGCCGAGTCGGTGGCGGCGATCGCGGCGCCGACCAGCATCCCTTCCAGCGTGCTCAGCCCGAAGAGGAGCTTCGCGGCGAAGCCGGCGATCACCGCGGTCAGCGCGGTGCCGATCGTCCCCAGCGAGGCGGCCGTGCCGAGCACCGGCCGGATCTCCGACCAGCCCGCGGTCAGCCCGCCCTCGAAGATGATCAGGACGAGGGCGATCGTCCCCAGCGTCCGCGCCAGCTCGGCGTCGTCGAAGTGGATGCCGCCGATCCCCTGCGAGCCGGCCACCATCCCCAGGGCGAGGAAGAGCAGCAGTCCCGGCACCCGCATCCGGTCGGCGACCAGGGCTCCGATGATCCCCGCCGCCAGGAGGGCGCCGGCGATCAGGATCAGGTGCGCGTCATGGGCTCCGATCGCGCGACCCTAGCGGGGCTCTCTCCACCTTATGAAGCGATCAGACTTGTACGGTTAAAAAATCGACATTTTCTGTAGCGGTCAGACGTTCTCGTCCAACATCCCCACGCGCAACTCCAGTTCCTCGGTGGAGCCCGGTTCGAGCACGTCCTCGGTGCGCTCGTGCGGGTGGCGGTAGACGAAGTAGAGGAGCGAGAAGAGGGCGCCGGCGGCGAGCAGGAAGCCGATCTCGACGCGGCGGAACTCGTTATCGACCAGCGGCACGAAGTTCCAGGCGATGAAGAGGCCGGCGCAGGCGATCCAGCGCGCCGCCGCCCGCCGCACCTGGCCCTGGGCGATGCAGGCCTGGTTGACCGTCACCGAGGAGAGGTAGAGCCCCATCCCGACCGAGACCAGCAGCAGCCCGGCGCGGTCGTAGGTGAACTTCTTGCTGAAGGCGATCTGCATCGCCGTCGGGCCGGCGATCAGGACGACGACCACGACCAGCGCGGTGAAGGCGGCGATCCCGAGCAGGACCATCCGCACGGTGTGGTGGAACTCGCGCTCGGCGTCCTCGGCCTCGCTGGCGTGGAGGGTGGTGAGGTGGGGGAGGATGCTGGTCGAGACCGACTGGAACAGCTGCAGCGGTGCCCGCGCCAGCATCAGCACGTTGAAGATGAAGCCGGCGGCGGCGGCGCCCTGGAGGCCGCGGACGATCAGCGGCCCGGCGTTGAGGAAGGCCTGTTCGCTGAACATGATCACCAGCACCGCCGCGGCGAAACCGCCGCCCTGACTCAAGGAGAAGTCATCGGCCGGCATGTCCTCCGCTTCGCGTCCGGGCATGCCGGGTTGCACTTGAGCCGCACCAGGGGCCCCTTCGGCTGATTCGGCGACCTGTTTCTCCCTCTGTGCCCGTCGCGCGAAGGCGAACGGGACCACCAGCAGGCTCAGCGCCGGCGCCGCGGTGATCCCGATCGCGACCGCCGACTGGCCGCTCAAGACGCCGATCGCGACCATCACCGCGAAGACCGTGCGGAAGCAGGATTCGGAGAGGATCATCGCCACGAAAAGCCCGAACCGCTGCTCGCCGGCGAGGAAGCCGCGGGCGAAGTAGCTGGCGGCGTAGAAGAGGACCGAGGTGAAGAAGACCCAGTAGAGGGCTTCGTTGCCCTCGAGGACGCCGTTCTGGATCGGGCCGCGCAGCGCCAGGGCGACCACCGCGAAGAAGAGCGAGAGGCCGAACTGGATCGTCGAGGCGACCCGCATCGGTTGCCCGATCGGCTCGCCTTTGACCAGCCGCTCGGAGATGTGGCGGCTGAGCAGCTGTTCGATCGGCCGGTAGAGGGTCGAGATCGTGATGAAGACCGCCGACCAGAGCACGGTGATCTGCCCGTAGTCGGGTTTGGAGAGGACGTGCGAGGCGATCAGGAAGTAGGCGTAGGTGATGACGCCGGTCAGCCCGACCCCGACCGCGAGGAAGCTCGCGGTCTTGCCGTAGTCGGCGCTGCTGGCGGCGCCTTTGCCCGGCGGCGCGGCGGCCGTGCCCTGCGGTTCTGCGCTCACTCCGGCTTGCTACCCGGCTCGTAGTGGGAGGGCTCGACGCCGAGCACGAGCTCGACCCGCCGCACCCGCTCGAACACGCGCTGGGTCATCACCCGCTGGCCGGCTAGCAGGTCGCCGATCACCCCGAGGGCGAAGAGCTGGACGGCGGCGATGAAGAGGACGGCGCCGAGGATCAGCGACTGTACGTGGCCGGTGCTGTCGCCGTTGAGGATCCAGTCGAGCAGGAACGGCAGCCAGGCGAGCAGGGCGAAGAAGAGGACGACGAGGCCGGCGAGCGAGAAGGCGCGCAGCGGCTCGTAGCGGGCGTAGATGCGGAGGATCGCCGGCGCGTTGCGGCGCACGTAGGCGCCGGTCGAGGCGAAGAGGCGGGACTCGCGCGTCTTCGGGTTGGTCCCGACCTCGACCTCGTCGACGGCGACCAGCATCTTCCCGGCCTGGATCAGGCTCTCCAGCGTGTAGGTGAAGTTGTCGACGACGAGCAGCTGCAGGGCGGCCTCGCGGTTGTAGGCGCGGAAGCCGGAGGTGGCGTCGGTGATCTCGGTCCCGGAGACCCGCCGCACGACCCAGCTGCCGAGCCGCTGCAGCCGCTTTTTGCTGCCGGAGAAGTGCTCGATGTCGCCGACCTTGCGGTCGCCGACGACCATGTCGGCCTCGCCGGCGACGATCGGCGCCACCAGCTTCGCGACGTCGGCACCCCGGTACTGGTTGTCGGCGTCGGTGTTGACGACGACGTCGGCCCCGAGCTTCAGGCAGGCGTCGAGGCCGGCTTGGAAGCCGGCGGCCAGGCCCTTGTTGTTGGTCAGCCGGACGATGTGCTCGACGCCGCACTCGCGTGCCACCGCGACCGTGCGGTCCGTCGATCCGTCGTCGATCACCAGCAGCTCGATCGCGTCGAAGCCCTCGAGCTGGCGCGGCAGGTCGGCGATCGTCTGAGGGAGGGTCTCTTCCTCGTTGAGGCAGGTGATTTGGATGATCAGCTTCATGGTGGTCCGTCAGGGTATTCGCGCTGCAGGCGCGCGGGTCCTGTCACGGCAGGGGAGTAGACTGATTGACGAGTCAATCAACCATGGATTCGCAGCTTACGACCACGGATCGGGAGCACCTGCGCCGCGCTTTGGAGCTGGCCGAGGGCGGGCGTGGGCGGGTCAGCCCGAATCCTCTCGTGGGTGCGGTTGTGGTGCGGGACGGCGAGGTCATCGGCGAGGGGTTCCATGCCGAGCTTGGCGACCTGCACGCCGA
>DASTGL010000146.1:0-3777 GCA_035719145.1 Solirubrobacterales bacterium | reverse complement strand
CAACCAGTGGCTGGCGGCGATCGTGCGCAACGAGGCCTTTCGCCAGCACGCGCGGGTGCGCCCGGACCTCTCGGCGACGATCGAGTTCAGCGAGGGCGAGGAAGACGAGCGGGTGCTGGCGGCGGTCGAGCTCGCCGACCTCCACGCGGCGCTGAAGGAGCTGAGCGAGCGCGACCGTCGCTTGCTGGAGATGCGCTACGAGGAGGACCTGACCCAGGCGACGATCGCCCGCCGGCTGGGGATCCCGGAAGGCACGGTGAAGGTGCGCTTGCACAGGGCGCGCGCAAAGCTGCGCCTGCTGTACGCGGGGGCGACCGTCGCCACCTGAAGTTCGGACCGCTGTATAAGGACGCCGGCGGCCTTCGCGACGAACATTTCGTCATGAAGACGGCCCCGCGTCAGATCGTCGCCTTCGGCGGCGGCGGCTTCTCGATGGAGTCGGGCAACCCCCTGCTCGACGACTACGTCCTCGGCTTGGCGAAGGCGGAGCGGCCGCGGGTCTGCTTCCTGCCATCGGCCAGCGGCGACGCCGACCACTACATCGTCCGCTTCTACCGCGCCTTCTCCGCCCACCGCTGCGAGCCGAGCCACATCTCGCTCTTCCGCCGCGAGCAGGGGCCGGCCGACCTGCGCCGCCACCTCCTCTCCCAGGACCTGATCTACGTCGGCGGCGGCAGCGTCGTCAGCCTGCTCGGGGTCTGGCGGGCGCACGGGATCGACTCGATCCTGCGCGAGGCGTGGGAATCGGGCGTGGTCCTCTGCGGCCTTTCCGCCGGCTCGCTCTGCTGGTTCGAGGAGGCGATCAGCAACTTCCACGGCGACGCCAAGCGGGTGCGTGGGCTGGGCCTCTTGCCGTTCAGCAACTGCGTCCACTACGAGCGCGGCGGCAAGCGGCAGGCCGCCTACATCCGCTTCCTGCGCGAAGGGATGGGCGGCGGCTACGCGGCCGAGGACGGGGCGGCGCTGCATTTCGTCGGCGAGGAGCTGAGCCGCGTCGTCTCCTCGCGGCCGGAGGCGCGGGGCTACCGGCTCGACATGACCGAGCGCCGGGTGGTGGAGATGCAGATCGCGACCACCTACCTCGGCGACAAAGGGGTGAGCCCCGCCAGCCCCGTGCCGGAGGCACTCTCGACGCCCGCGCCCTCCGCCGCCGGATGAGCGGCAACGGGCGCCTGCCTGCCGCCGCGACGCCGGTGCGGCGCATCCTCACCCTCGGCGGTCACGAGTTCAGCTCGCGACCCCCCGATCGGGCGGTCTGCGAGCTGCTGCTGCGGTTGGCCGGCGAGCGCGGCGGCGAGCGGCCGCGCATCTGCATCATCCCGACCGCCAGCGGCGACACCTCCGAGCAGATCTCCAGCTTCTACGCGGCCTTCGGCGAGCGCTCCTGCGAGCCCTCCGACGTCTCCCTCTTCCGGCTCGGCCGGCGGCCGATGGCGCTGCGCGACCACCTCCTCTCCCAGGACCTCGTCTACGTCGGCGGCGGCAGCATGGTCAACCTCCTGGCGGTCTGGGAGGCGCACGACATCGCCTCGATCCTCAGCCTCGCCTGGCGCCGGGGGATCGTCCTCGCCGGCCAGAGCGCCGGTGCGATGTGCTGGTTCGAGGCCGGGATCACCAAGTCCTCGGGCAAGGCCCAAGCGGCGGCCGGGCTGGCGATGCTCCACGGCAGCCTCTGCGTCCACTACAACAACGAACCCGATCGCCGCGCCGCCTACCTCGAGGCCGTCGCCGACGGGATGCCCAGCGGCTACGGCCTCGACGACTATGCCGGTCTGCTCTGGGAGGGCGAAGGAACGCCCAGCGCCCTCACCGCCCGTCGCGGCGCCCGGGCCTACCGCGTCACCTCAGGCGAAGGCGAGGTAAAGGAGTCGCCGCTGCCCGCCCGCTTCCTCCCGGCCCCGGCCCCCGCCGCCCTGCGCGAGGACATCGCCGAGTTCCGCCGCATCCGCACGATGCGCAAACGCGCCGGCTGGCTCGGCTGAGGCTTCGGGGAGATGACGCTTCGAAGCCGTTGAGGCGTTACTCCCCCGCCACCGGTGGGGCGGTCGGGTCGCTGCCCTCTTCGCCGAGTTTCTCGCGGGCGATGTAGTCCTCGGCGAGGAGGAGGTTGTCGCGGGAGCGCTCGACTACGTTGAGGAGGTCGCCCATCAGCGAGACCTCCTCGACCTGCTCCTTGACGAACCACTGCAGGAACTGCTCGGCGCGGTAGTCCTTGAGCTCGCGGGCGAGCTCGAAGAGGCCGAAGATCTCGTCGCTGACCCGCTGCTCCTGCTGCAGCGCCATCCGCACCGGGGCGCTGCCGTCGGCGAAGGTCGTCTGCTGGGACTTGATGTCCGGGATGTGGACCGGCTCGCCGACGTCGAGCAGGTAGCGGATCATCATCATCGCGTGCTCGCGCTCCTCCAGCGCCTGCCGGTAGAAGAAGGCGGCGAGGCGGGGCAGCGTTTCGGCGTCGTAGTAGACGGCGGCGGCCACGTACTGCTGGGAAGCGGCGAACTCGTTCGAGATCTGCTCGTTGAGGGCGTCGGCGAAAGACTTGTCGGGCATCTGGGCTCCTTCTCGCGGGCGGGCAGGCGAGCCCAACGTAGCCGAAAGCGCGAGTTCGGCTGGCCGAAGTGGAGCTTCGGTCGCCCTAAAGCTTCCAGCGGAAGCCGAGGTCCTCGATCGCCGGCTGCAGCGGGCTCGAGGGCAGCCCCGGCTTCGTCGCCTGCTCGGGATCGTTGTAGCCGCCGGGGGCGACGTCGTTCGGCGTATCGGGGTGGAAGATCGAGGCGAGGTACTGGATCTGGCCGCGGCCCTGGCCGAGCTCGGTCTGGCCACCGCCGTAGGCGCCGATCCCGCGGGTCTCGCAGTAGTCGTAGGCGGCGAAGAGGTTGCGAATCGGGCCGAAGCGCGAGGGCTTGACGTTGACCGTCTTCGGCGGCGACCACGGCATCGCCTCGATGTCGGCGATCGAGTGGATCGGCGCGTCCCAGGTCACCCGCTCGGAAGCCGGCTCCAACACCGGCCACGTCTCCTCGGTGACATCGGGGTCCTCCAACCAAGCGTCCGGGAAGGCCTCGATCAGCTTCGCGTAGAGCTCGGGGTCAGTCTCGACGTCGACCGGCGTGCCTTTGTAGAAGCCCTTGAGGTCGATCGAGTCGACCGCGCCGGTCTCGACCAGCGCCGCGATCAACTCGTCGTCCCAGTCGTTGGTCGCGTCGAGCTTGAAGCGCAGCGTCGGGTAGACGGCGAGCCGCGCCCGCAGCGGCTCGATCGAGGAGCGGGCGCCCTCTTCCCAGCCGGCGAGCCGCATCGAGTTGACGAAGTTCACCGGCCGCGGCTCGCGCCCCAGCGCCGCGGCGAGATTGGTCCCGGCCTGCCGCAACGCCAGGTCCAGCGCCGCCGACTCGAAGGCCCAGCGCCGGTAGTCCCGAGACACATCTTCCCGCTCCGGCTCACCCGCCGGAAAGAGATCGATCCCGTCCAGCCGCTCAGAGAACTCGGCAAAGGTGAACTTGCCGCTCAACCCCTCCGGCGGCCCATGACTCTGCTGCCCGATGTGATCGACGGCGTCATAGACAACGTCCTCGCCGATCCCCTCCTCGCCACCGCCGCGCAGCTTGACGATCGTCGTCAACCGTTCAAACGACCCCATGGAAATTTCAAGCCCTTCAAACTCACAGCTCTCAACCTCGAGGGGCAGATCCGCAATCGCGTCATAGCTGGCCATGTTCGGAGCGTAGAGGAGGAGTCGGGTGAGGGTCGGCGGACAACAGCGGGGAGGGTCCGGCGACC
>DASTGL010000145.1:0-2807 GCA_035719145.1 Solirubrobacterales bacterium | reverse complement strand
GGGAGGGAGTTGTAAATGCCGTTTTCTGGTTGCAGCCAGTTGCAGAGGAGGTTGATCAGGAGGATCTCGGTGGCTAGGCCGCAGGCGGCGCCGAGGAGGGCGGCTGCAGCTGGGTGGGGGGTCCAGCCGAGGCAGTAGACGATGAAGGCCGTCGCCAGGGAGCCGGCTAGGACCGAGGTGAGGAGGATGATTCCTAGGCCGAAGAGGATCGAGGGGAGGTTGAAGCTGCCGTGGATGTGGTCGGCGCCGAAGAAGAGCGCGGTGACGGAGGTGATCGGGGTCCAGAGGCTGGAGGCGATGCCGGGCGCGGCGGTCGGGACGGCGGCGATCTCGGCGATCAGGGAAGTGGTCAGGAGCAAGGCGACAGCAGCCCAGAGCGAAGGGACGAGCCCGGCGACCAGCTTCTTGTTCGGCACGTTTCGTCCGTACCCGTGAGGGGTAGCGCGAAACCGCTGGTGTCGGCGCCCTTACACCCTTCCGACGGGGCGGGCCGGGTCGAGGGCTCGAGGCTCTACCGCGAGATCGAACGGGACGGCACCCGCGACCTCGTCGCCGTCGAGGAGCCGCTGGAGATCCGGGTCGACGGCGAGCCGCTGAGCGTGACGATGCGGACGCCGGGCGACGACGAGGAGCTGGCGCTCGGCTTCCTCTACGGCGAGGGCCTGATCGACGCCCCGCGCGAGGCGGGGCCGAGCGAGGACCTCGCCGCCAACGTCGTCGAGGTCGCCGGGCCGCTGAGCCGCGACCCCGGCTCCCGCCGCTTCTACACGACCTCCTCCTGCGGGGTCTGCGGCAAGGGCGCCCTGGAGGAGGTGGCGGTCGCTTCCGCGCCGCTGCCGCCTGGGCCGCGGGTCGAGCGGACGCTGCTGGCCGACCTGCCCGAGCGCCTCGCCCAGCCCGGCTTCGAGCGCACCGGCGGCCTCCACGCCACCGGCCTCTTCGACGCCGCCGGCATGCTGCTGCTCGCGCGCGAGGACGTCGGCCGCCACAACGCGATGGACAAGGTCGTCGGCGCCTCCCTGCGCGCCGGCCGGCTGCCGCTCCACGAGCACCTGCTTTGCGTCAGCGGCCGGCTCTCCTTCGAGCTGGTGCAGAAGGCGGCGGTCGCCGGCTGCCCGATCCTGGTCGGGGTCGGCGCCCCGAGCTCGCTGGCGATCGAGCTTGCCGCCGACCGCGGCCTCACCCTCGCCGGCTTCGCCCGCCGCGGCTCGGTCAACGTTTACGCGGGCGCGGAGCGAGTGGTTTAGGTTCTTCTCTGTGAACCCGGGATGGGAGGGGGGCGACGCGGCCCTGCGGACCTATGAGGCGCTGGCGCCGTCCTACGACGACTTCACCCTCGGCTACGGCTACCTGTACGAGGCCTGGACCGCGACCCTGCTCGCCCGGGCCGAAGCGGAGGGGATGCGCGGCAACCGGATGCTGGATGTCGGCTGCGGCACCGGCTTCAGCTTCATCCCGCTGCTCGAGCGGGGCTGGCAGGTGACCGGCTGCGACCTCTCCCCGGCGATGATCGAGGCCGCCCGGGCCAAGGTCGGCGACCGGGCTGAGCTCCACGTCGCCGACATGCGCGAGCTGCCCGAGCTCGGGGAGTTCGACCTGATCTGGTCGATCAACTCGGCGATGAACTACCTGCTCAGCAGCGAGGAGCTGACCGCGACGCTGACCGGGATGCGGCGGAACCTGGCGCCGCGGGGGCTGGCGCTGTTCGACCTGATGTCGCTGAAGACGGCGCAGGCGTTCTTCGGCGGCGAGATGGAGGTCGACAGAGACGGGAAGAAGTTCCGCTGGAAGGGGGAGCTGGCGCCGGGTGAGACAGCCGCCGGCGCCGTCGGCGGCGGCCGGCTCGTCGAGGAGGGGAATCCGAAGCCGGTCGAGACCCACCGGATGCGCCACTTCGCCGAAGCCGAAGTGCTGGCGGCGATCGAGGCGGCGGGCCTGCGCTGCCTGCGGGTGCTCGGCGAGGACGACGGCAAGCTGCAGGAGCAGCTCGACGAAACGACCCAAGCGACCGCCGTCTACATCTGCCGCGCCTGAGTCAGCCCTCCTCGTCGGCCGGCGCCACTTCCTTCGCGATCTCGCCCAGCTCGGCGAGCGAGCGCTCGCTGCGGCCGGCGACCCAGCAGGCGAGCGGGGCGGCGGTGCGCTCGGAGGAGTGGGCGGCGGTGGCGGCGAGGTCGAGCAGGGCGACGACCTCCTCTTTGCCCGGCGGCTCCAGCCCCAGCCGCGCGCAGAACCCCTCCAGCCACTCGTCCCGTCTCATCTCAGCCTCCGATCGCGCTCATCGTCCGGGCCGGCGGGCGGAACCCCGGCTCGTTGATCCGGTGCTTCAACTCCTTGCGCCAGACCGCGTCGCGGACGACCTGCTCCAGCTCGGCGTCGCTCGCACCCGTGCGCAGCGGCCCGCGCAGGTCGGTCTCGTGCTCGGAGAAGAGGCAGGTGCGGAGCTTGCCGTCGGCGGTGAGGCGGATCCGGTTGCAGTCGGCGCAGAACGGTTCGGTGACCGGGTTGACGAAGCCGATCTCGCCGGCGCCGTCGGCGAAGGCGTAGACGCGGGCGGTCGAGTGGGGCTCGCGCGGCAGCGGGCGCAGCGGGTGCTCGGCTTCGACCAGCGCCCGCACCTCGGCGCCGCTCAAGACGTCGTCGGGGCGCCAGGAGCGGTCGCCGTCGAGCGGCATGAACTCGATGAAGCGGACCTGGAAGCGGCGGCTGCGGGCGAGCTCGCAGAAGCGCGAGACCTCCTCGGCGTCGAAGCCCGGCATCGGCACCGCGTTGACCTTGACCGGCCGCACCTGCGGGAAGGCGGCGAT
>DASTGL010000144.1:0-7190 GCA_035719145.1 Solirubrobacterales bacterium | reverse complement strand
CTCCAGCTCCTCGCCCCGGCGCGGAGCACGGGCCGCCCCTCTGGTGCCGGCGGCCCCCTCCACTTATGGCAGCGCTTTGCGCGCCTGTTTGGCGAGCCGTTCGAGTTCTTTGATCAGCGCGTCGCGCTGCTGTTTGCCTTTTTTCACCAGTTCGCTGAGCAGTTTCTCGGCGTCGCTGCGGGTCATCCGGCCGCGTTTGACGGCGTCGTCGACGACGTCCTGGATGCGGTCGCGGCTCAGAGTCACGCTCTGCTCGAGGCTCTCGCGGAACTGCTGGACGCTCTTGTCGAGCCCGCTGGTCGCTTTGCTGGAGGCTTTGCGTTTCGAGCTCGATTTGCTTTTGGCGCCGCCTTTTTTCGAGCCCGCTTTCGAAGACGCTTTGCTGGTGGCATTGCGCGCGGCTTTTTTGGTTTTCGAGGCTGCTTTTTTGCCGCTGCTTTTGGCTTTCGATTTCGTCGTTTTTTTGGCGCTGGTTTTGCTGCCGGCTTTCGCTTTCGACGATTTCGATTTCGCGCCGGCTTTCGCTTTGCCCGCCGCTTTTTTCTCAGCCATCTAGGTCTGCCTCCGTAGTCGGTTTGCCCGCTGCTGCGCCCCGACTATCTCAATTCCGTAGGAGGTGTGACTCGGCGAGACCGAAACGTGCCTGCACCGGCGCGTGATCGGAGAGCCGCAGCGCCCGTCCGTCGAGTTGGAGCTCGCGTTTCTCCGGCGGCCACTTCGTCGGCGCGTCGAGGACCTCGAGGCCGCGGCAGAGGACGTGGTCGATCGCGTCGGGGGCGGTGACCGGGCCCTCGAAGCCGAACTCCTCGCGCAGCCGCTTGAAGATCCGCGGGTCCTCCGCCGGGCGCAGGTTGAAGTCGCCGCCGAAGACGAGCGGCCGGCCGCCGGCCCACTTGCTCGCCGCCCCCGCCGCCCGCAGCATGTCCTCGACCGCCAGCTCCGGCCGGTCGTTGGTCGTGTGCAGGTTGGCGATGCAGACGCCCGAGGCGGTGGCGGCGAAGCCGATCGAGCGCCGCTCCGGCTCGCCCTCGTGGATCGCCGTGTCGCGGCGCTCGGCGATCCCGCCGAGCTTGCCCGGCACCCGCACCAGGATCAGGTTCGAGCCGCCCTCGCCGGAGGCCATCAGGTCCGGGTTCTGCCGCGCCAGCAGGCCGCGCAGCGGCCCGAGCTGGTTGCGCGAGGTCAGCGCCCGCTGCCACTCCGCCCCGCAGGCACGGGCGAGCGGCTCGGCGAAACGCGGCGGGCACTCCTGCAGCAGCGCCACGTCCCAGGCCGCGGCGGAGAGCAGCTGCGCGAACTCGGGCGTCAGGTCGCGGTTGACCTGGATGTGGGTGTCGTTCCGCTCCTCGAAGCGCAGCAGCCGCGAGCGCCAGGTGCGCAGCCCCGGGTCAGGCGGAAAGTCGCGCCCGTGAAAGAGGTTCCAGACGAGGACGGTGAATTCCATAACCAGCCGAACTGCATCAGATTCTGGCCCTATGGCGACCAAAATTTGATGCAGTTCGTCCCTTAGTATCGACGGCTTGAAGCGCGACTTCCTCACTGGTGACGAGCTTGGGGCGTTCGAGCTCGGCAAGCTGCTCGACCGCGCGGCGGAGCTGAAAGCTGGGCGCCGTGAGGGCGTCGGCGGCGACTCGCTGGCCGGGCGCAGCGTCGCGCTGGTCTTCGAACGGCCCTCGACCCGGACGCGGATCTCCTTCGACGTCGGCGTCGCCGAGCTGGGCGGCCACGGGGTGATGCTGCGCGGCGACGAACTGCAGCTCGCCCGCGGCGAGTCGATCGGCGACACCGCCCGCGTCCTCTCCCGCTTCGTCGACGCGATCGTGATCCGCTCCGGCTCGCACGAGCTGGTCGAAGGGCTGGCCGAGGCGGCCGAGGTCCCGGTCGTCAACGGCCTCACTCCGTTGCATCACCCCTGCCAGGCGATCGCCGACCTGCTGACGCTGCGCGAGCGCTTCGGCGACCTCGCCGGCCTCCGCCTCGCCTATGTCGGCGACGGCAACAACGTCGCCCGCTCGCTGGCGATCCTCGGCGAGCTCGCCGATCTCGAAGTCGTCGTCGCGGCGCCGCAGGGCTACCAGCTGGAGGAGATCGCCGGGGTGAAGCTGACCGACGACCCGCGCGCCGCCGCCGCCGAAGCCGACGCTCTATATACGGACGTCTGGATCAGCATGGGCGACGAGGAGGAGGCCCAACGCCGCCTCGCCGACCTCGGTCCCTACCAGCTCGACGCCGACCTCCTCGCCGTCGCCAAGGAGCGCGCGATCGTCCTCCACTGCCTGCCGGCCCACCCCGGTCAGGAGATCACCGCCGAGGTCCTCTACGGCGATCGCTCCGCCGTCTGGGACCAGGCCGAGAACCGCCTGCACGCGCAGAAGGCGCTGCTGGAGATGCTGCTCACCGGGGATCTCTAGCCCGATGCTTCTCCCTGCTTCTCTCTGATCGATGTACCCCGAGATCCACATCGGCCCGCTGACGCTGCAGAGCTTCGGGCTGATGTTCGCGCTCGCCTTCCTCGGCGCCGGGGCGCTGATCTGGAAGCGGCTGGGGGAGATCGGCAAGCCGCCCGACTGGGCCTATGAGATGGGCTTCGCGGCGCTGGTCGGCGGCGTCGTCGGCTCGCGGCTCTACTTCATCGTCCAGAACTACAGTGAGGTCAAGAGCGACCTGCTCGGCAACCTCTTCTCCGGCTCCGGCTTGGTCTGGTACGGCGGGCTGATCGGCGGCGTCATCGCCGTCTGCCTCTGGGCCTGGTACCGCGACTTCCTCGGCCTGGCGCTGCTCGATTTGGCCGCCCCGGCGCTGGCGCTCGGCTACGCGATCGGCCGCTGCGGCTGTCAGCTCTCCGGCGACGGCGACTATGGCAAGCCCTGGAACGGTCCCTGGGCGATGTCCTACCCGGACGGGACGGTGCCGACCGACCGCACCGTGCACCCGACGCCGGTCTACGAGACGCTGGCGATGGGGCTCGGCGCCTGGATGCTCTGGCAGCTGCGCGACCGGGTCCGCGCCGGGGTCCTCTTTGCGATCTACCTGCTCTACGCGGGGGCCGAGCGCTTCCTGGTCGAGTTCCTGCGCCGCAACAGCACTGACGCCCTCGGCCTCACCGCGCCGCAGCTGGAGAGCCTGGCGATGATCGCCGCCGGAGCGGTCTGGATCGCTATCGTCGTCCGTCGTTACGGAGGCATCGCCCGCCCGGCGGCGAACGAACCGGTTGGCGCTGCGACGTAACCCTCGTATTTATCTGGCAGGCAACCTCGGGCAGGCGGATCGATGCTATCTTGCGCAAAATCTTTGGAGCGGTTATTTGGGGGAGGATGCGGGATCTATGGCGGCAATTGACGTAAAGAGCGAGGGGCCTTCGGCCCGCACGGTAGGAGCGATTCTCGACGACGCGGCCGAGCGGATCGCCGCCGCGGGGGTGGACGACGCGCGCACCGACGCCGAAGTCCTGGTTGCCGACGCGCTCGGCGTCGAGCCCAGCGGGCTCTCGGTCGAGAGCGCCGGCGAGGTCGACGACGAGGCCGCGGCGAAGATCGAGGCGAACGTGCAGCGCCGGGTCGAGCGCGAGCCGATGGCCTACATCCTCGGCCGCGCCCCCTTCCGCAACCTCGAGATCTACGTCGACGAGCGCGTCCTCTGGCCGCGCCGCGAGACCGAGCTGCTGGTCGAGGTGGGGACGCAACTGCCCGAGGGCGCCCGGGTCCACGAGGTCGGCACCGGCTCCGGCGCGATCTCCCTCGCCCTGCTCTCCGAGCGCCCCGACCTCAAGGTCACCGCTTCTGACCTCTCGCCCGAAGCGGCCGAAGCGGCGCGCGAGAACGCCGAGCGGCTCGGCCTCGACCTCGAGGTCAGCGTCGCTCGCGGCCTGCCCGAGCAAGTCGAAGCCGAAGAGGTCGACCTGGTGATCGCCAACATGCCCTACGTCACCGACGAGACGATCTACGACCGCTCGCCGGAGATCCAGAAGGAGCCGCGGATCGCGGTCACCGGCGACTGCGGCGAGGACGGGCTCGGGGTGATCCGCAGCGTCATCGAGAGCACCCCGTCGGGCTGGAAGATGGCGATGGAGCACGACACCCACCACGGCCCGGCGATGCGCGAGCTGCTGCGCGACGCGACTACCCTGCAGGACTATGAAGGAGACGACCGGGTCACCGTTGGCTACCGGCCCTGAGTTCGGCGACCGTTCGGTCGCGGTTTCAACTGAGGAGCAGCGGCGGGCAAAGCTCGAGCGCCTGCGCGGCGAAGGGATCGACCCCTACCCGCACGCGTTCCCGGGGCGCACGCACGTCGAGGAGATCGAGCGCGAGCACGACCCGGCGGCCCTCGGCGAGGGCGAGCACGACGAGTTCACCTACCGGGTGATGGGCCGGATCACCGGCAAGCGCGGCCACGGCAAGACCGCCTTCCTCGACGTCCGCGACATCACCGGCACGATCCAGGCCTACGCGCGCAAGGACGTGCTCGGCGAGGAGGCCTTCGCGCGGGTCGAGGGGCTCGACATCGGCGACCTGGTCGGGATCGAGGGGCCGCTGCACGTGACCAAGCGCGGCCAGCTGGCGATCGGCGTGCGCGAGTGCACGCTGCTGGCGAAGGCGCTGAAAGACCCGCCCGACCTCTTCCACGGCATCTCCGATCCCGACACGCGCTACCGCCAGCGCGAACTCGACCTGATGGCGAACGAGGAGTCGCGGGAGATCTTCAAGAAGCGCTCGAAGCTGACCCTTGGGATCCGCAAGTACATGGACGAGCGCGGCTGGGTCGAGCTGGAAACGCCGGTGCTGCAGGTGCTGACCGGCGGCGCCGCGGCGCGCCCCTTCACCACCCACCACAACGCCCTCGACCGCGAACTGTTCCTGCGCACGGCGACCGAGCTCTACCTGAAGCGGGCGATCGTCGGCGGCTTCGAGGATGTCTACGAGTTCGGCAAGTTCTTCCGTAACGAGGGGATGTCGCCCCAGCACAACCCCGAGTTCACGATGCTGGAGATGTTCGTGGGGGGCGCCGACTACAACGGCGTCATGGAGTTCATCGAGTACCTCGTCGCCCACGTGGTCGAGGAAGTGATGGGGACGACGAAGGTGGTGCGCGACGGCGTCGAGATCGACTTCGCCGCGCCCTGGCCGCGGGTGCGCCTGCGCGACGAGCTGCAGCGGGAGATCGGGCTCGACATCTACGAGGCGAGCCGGGACGAACTGGCCGAGGCGGCGGGCGACGCCGTCGACGAGAACGACGACTGGGCCGGGGTGGTCGACACGCTGCAGGGCAAGTTCGTCGAGCCGAAGCTGATCCAGCCGACCTACATCATCGACCTGCCGATCGACATCTGGCCGCTGGTCAAGGTCCACCCCGAGAGCGACCGCGTCTGCGAGGCCTTCGACGGCATCGTCGCCGGGATGGAGATCGGCGGCGGCGGCACCGACCTCAACGACCCGATCGAGCAGCGCGAGCGCTTCATCAAACAGCGCCAGCGCCAGGAGAGCGGGGCGGAGCCCGACCCGCACCCCAACGACGAAGAGTTCGTGCGCGCCCTCGAATACGGGATGCCCCCGGCGAGCGGCTGCGGCCTCGGCATCGACCGCCTGCTGATGATCATGACCGGAGCGAAGACGCTGCGGGACGTGATCATCTACCCCGCGATGCGGGAGCAGGCCGGCAAGGGGTAAACACTCAGTAGTTCTTGACTAAAACCTCCTGATCTACGACAGTGCGTCGTAGGAGAAAGATCCGAGCGCTCCGCTCGGGACAAAGGAGGAATGAAGATGAAGTATCTGAAGATGATCGGCCTCGCTGCCGTTGCGGTTGCGGCCCTGCTGGCGATCGCCGGCACCGGAACCGCCTCGGCGACCGTGTTCTGTCACACCACAACGAGCCCGTGCCCGGAAAAGTGGAAAGCGGGAACCGAACCCCGATTCGGCGTCAAGCCTGGAACGGCAGGGATCTGGGGCGACACATCGGGGGCGATAGCGGCGAAATGCCCTGAAGGGGAACTTCGGGGAACCATCACCAGCGCCGGCAGCGCAACCGAAACAGTGAAAATCTCGGTACCGGCCTCCGGGCTTACCTGGAAAAGCGTCGAAGGGTGCATCAAAACGGAAACCCTGGAAGGCGGAACGCTCGAAGTTCACGCGATCGCCGGTACCGATAACGGCACCGTGACAGTGACCGGGTTCAAAATCACCATCTCCATCCTGGGCGCCAACTGCGTCTACGGATTCGGCGTTGGTCAGACTCTGGGCACGCTCACAGGCAATGGAAGCGGCACAGCGGTTCTCGACATCAAATCCAATTTCGTCAAGAAAGAAGGCGGGATCTCCTGTCCCTTGGATCTCAACTGGGCCGAGGAATTCACACAGGAACAACCCAGCGGCACAGGCCTCTACGTGTTGGCCAGCTAGGGGCGCTCGACTCCGAGTCACGAGCGACAGCTGCTCCCTTCGCGGCGCAGCTGTCGCCTTAGGCACTCCCCGATCTGGGCGATTTGCGTGACGAGTTCCACCCAGCCGAGCAGCCGGCTTCCCTAGCCTGGAGGACTTGCTCGCGCTCCGAAATCTCACCTCTTTGCGGCCCCTCGCCTGGCGCGGGCCGCTGGCCGGGGGCTACTGGCCTGCCGTCGCGATGGTGCTGGCGGCGCTGACGCCGTTCCTCGTCCTCACCTCCTCGATCCCGCCGCTGAGCGGGCTGATCGGGCCGGACGTCGGCCTTGGCGACTCGGGGATGGAGATGAGCGCCGGGATGGCCGACGCCGCCTACTGCTTCGGGACGATCCTCGCGGTGCAGCTGACTGCGCGCCTGCCGGGCCGGCGGCTGCTGGTCCTCTACGCGGCGGTGTTCACGCTGGCCTCGGTGGTGACGGCGACGGCGAGCTCGCCCGCACCCTTCTTCATCGGCCGGCTGGTGCAGGGGCTGACCACGAGCCTGATGCTGATCACCGCGGCGCCCGCCCTGGTGCTCGGCTTCCCGACCCCGCGCCTGCGCTCGACCGCGATGGTGATGAACATGGGGATCTTCGGCGCGGTCGCGATCGGGCCGGTGATCGGCGGCGCCTTCGCCGGCCTCGGCGACTGGCGGCTGCTCTTCTGGATCGCCGCGGGGGTGGGGGCGCTGGCGCTGGCGATGTCCTTCCTCACCTTCAGCGACATGGCGCCGATGGACCGCGAGATCGAGTTCGACTTCGAGTCCCTGGCGCT
>DASTGL010000143.1:0-4913 GCA_035719145.1 Solirubrobacterales bacterium | reverse complement strand
ATCCCCGGTAACAAAGCAAAAAGCGGGCGTCAGTCCCGCAGGGCCGCCGCCAGCGCCGCCGCCAGCTCCTCGTCGCGGCCGGCGATCTCGCCTTCGAGCTTGCGGTGCCGCGCCGCCCGCAGCCCGCGGCCGATCGCCGGTCCCTGCTCGACGCCGGCGGCGATCAGGTCGTCGCCGTCGATCTCGAGGGCGATCCGGCGCCAGGAGGTCAGGTACTGGTCGAGCCAGTCGGCGCCCATCGCCCGCGCCAGGATCAGCTCGACGGGATCGCGCCGGTCGGCCAGCTCGACCCCCTCCCCCGGTTTCGGCGCCCACATCGAGGCCAGCACCTCCTCCGCCCCCGGCGGCCCGAGCGCCGCCGCGACCAGCGAGCGCTCGCGCGGCACCGCGTCGGCCCAGTGCGGCGTCCGCAGCAGCGCGTCGACCGACTGCATCAGCTCGAGCCCGCCGGGCCGCAGGTCGATCACGCCCCACTCGCCCAGCAGCTCGAATCCCTTGCAAGCGTTGTCTTCCGCCGCCAGCCGCTCCAGCTCGGCACGGCGGCGATCAGCGGAGACGGTGGTCAGGTCGGCCCCCCGCAGCAGCTCCTCGGTCCGCGGCTCGAGCCCGAAGCCGAAGCGCGAGGCGTAGCGCGCAGCGCGGATCGCCCGGGTCGGGTCGTCGACGAAGGAGCGGTCATGGAGGATGCGCAGCACCCCCGCCTCGATGTCGGCCTTGCCTCCGTGGGGATCGATCAGGCGCGCCTCCCCCTGCAGCGGGATCGCCATCGCGTTGATCGAGAAGTCGCGGCGGTCAAGGTCCTCCTCGACGCCGGCGGCCGGCGTCACCGTCGGCAGCGCCCCCGGCTTCTCGTAGGTCTCGGTGCGGGCGCCGGCGATGTCGACCTCGTGCCCTTCGACCTCGACCTTGACGGTGCCGAAGCGGTCGTGCGCGGAGTTGGCGCCGCCGAGCTCGGCCGCCAGCGCCGACGCGTCCCCCTCGACCATCAGGTCGACGTCGGCGCGGTCGCGCCCGAGCAGCAGGTCGCGAACCGCCCCGCCGACCAGGTAGACCGGCTGCCGCGCGGCCGCCCGCACGGTCTCCAGCTCGGGGTGAGCCTCGCGAAGTGCCTGCGCCAGCTCGTCCATTCGACGCCCTACGATGACCGCTTTCGCGGATGGCCGACGACTACTCAGACGAACGGGTGAAGAGAAGTGAGGGGGCCGAGCGTACTCGCCGCCGCGAAGATCGCCGTCGCCAACTGCGCCGCCAGCGCCTCCTTGCCGCAGTCGCGCTGCTGATCGTCGGCGCGGCCGTGATCGCCGTGGTGGCTTCCCTGGCTGGTGGAGGTGGCGACGGCAGCTCGAAGAAGGCCGCCTCCTCCCAGTCCCACGGGCATGGCGATGCCGCCAACGAAGAAGGCAGCGGTTCCAGTGACCTCGTACGCAACGCGACTCCACAACCAGACTGGAAGCCCTACACCGGCCCGGTCCCGATCCTCGAGTACCACGTCCTCGGCCAACCGCGAGGCGAAGTTCCCTACCCCGACCTCTACGTCCCCCGCGCGAGCTTCCGCAAGCAGATGGACTGGCTGGACGAACAGGGTTACGAAGCAGTAACCCTCGAACGGGTGGAGGAAGCCTGGTACCACGGCGGCACCCTGCCGGCGAAGCCGATGGTGATCTCCTTCGACGACGGCTACCGCCCCCAATACACCTTCGCCCTCCCGACCTTGAGCAAGCACGGCTGGCCAGGCGTCCTCAACTTGAAGGCAGAAGGCTCCGACCTCTACGAAAGCAACGTCAAGGCGATGCTCGCCGCCGGGTGGGAGCTGGCAGCCCACACCATCCACCACTCGGATCTGACGACGCTGGAAGGCGAAGCGCTCGAAGAAGAAGTGAGTGGTTCGCGCAAGCTCCTCCAGCACGAATACGGCGTCCCCGTGAAGAACTTCTGCTACCCGTCCGGCCGCTTCGACTCGACGGTCATAGCCGCCGTAGAAGCCGCCGGTTACGTGGGAGCCACCACCGAGATCCCAGGCTGGGCCACCAAGGACTACCCGTACGAACTAGCTCGCATCGAGGTGCTCGGGAGCTGGACGGTCGGTGATCTTGCTGAAGCGATGCGGGACTAGAGGCGGACGGGGATTCCGTCTGCTGCCAGCCGCTCCTTGGCCTCCCTCACCCGGTACTGCCCGTAGTGGAAGATCGAAGCGCAGAGCACCGCGTCGGCGCTCCCCTGCGAGATCGCGTCGCTGAGGTGAGAGAGCTCGCCAGCGCCGCCTGAGGCGATCACCGGGACGCCAACGGCATCGGCCACAGCTTTCGTCAGTTCCAGGTCGTAGCCGTCGTTGGTCCCGTCGCGGTCCATGCTGGTGAGCAGGACCTCGCCGGCACCGCGCTCGACTGCCT
This sequence comes from Solirubrobacterales bacterium, assembly GCA_035719145.1. GTDB lineage: Bacteria > Actinomycetota > Thermoleophilia > Solirubrobacterales > 70-9 > VAYN01. The sequence continues at coordinate 2,523 of DASTGL010000143.1, read as the reverse complement.
CTTTCGCCCAGCTCTCCGCGTCGCGGTCTTCGACTCGTTTCCGGCCGCCGTTGACGTAGACGCCCCAGGTAGGAGGCGCGCTGCATGGCGAAGACGAGACCGGTGGGTCTCCCTCGCGCTTGGCGTCGATCGCGATCACCACGCACTGGGCGCCGAACTGATCCGCCAGCTCGCTCAGCAGCTCCGGACGCGCCAGGGCCGCCGAGTTGACCGAGACCTTGTCCGCACCCGCGTCGAGAACCGCCTGGGCGTCCTCGACCGAGCGGATGCCGCCGCCGATCGTGAACGGGATGAAGACGTTGTCGGCGGTGCGCCGCGCCAGCTGGACGATCGTCTCCCGCTGTTCGTGGGAGGCGGTGATGTCGAGGAAGACGAGCTCGTCGGCCCCCTCGGCGTCGTAGCGCTCGGCCAGCTCGACCGGATCGCCCGCGTCGCGCAGGCCGACGAAGTTGGTCCCCTTCACCACCCGCCCCGCGTTGACGTCGAGGCAGGGGATCACGCGCTTCAGTGCCATGACCTCAGGTTAGGGCGGCGGTCGCTTCGGCGACGGTGAACTTGCGCTCGTACAGGGCGCGGCCGACGATCACGCCGTCGATGTTCGGAGCCGCTCGATCTGTCAGCTGCTCCAGGTGGGCGATCTCGCCGACGCCGCCGGAGGCCAGCACCTTGCCGTCGGTCCGGTCCGCGATCCGGTTCAGCAGCTCGATCGCCGGCCCCTCCATCGTGCCGTCGACCTCGATCGCCGTGCAGAGGAAGCGGGAGACGCCGCGCTCGCTCAGCTCGGCGACCGCCTCGGCGACGTCGAGCTCGCTGGTCTGGGCCCAGCCGGAGAGGGCGACCTTGCCGTCGCGGGCGTCGACCGAGACGACGAGGTGATCTCCCTGCGCCTCCAGCATCGCCTCGAGGAACTGCGGGTCGCGCAGGGCCGCGGTGCCGAGGACGACGCGCTCGGCGCCGGCTGCCCGCACCGCCTCCACCGCGGCGGTGTCGCGCAGGCCGCCGCCGACCTGGATCGGACAGGGGACCGCGGCGGCGATCCGGCGCACCGCCTCGAGGTTCTGCGGCTGCCCTGCTTTCGCCCCGTCGAGGTCGACGACGTGGATGTACTCGGCGCCTTCCTCGGCCCAGCGCCGCGCCGCGTCGACCGGGTCGGCGTCGTAGGTCGTCTCCCGCGCGTAATCGCCCTGCACGAGCCGCACCGCCTTGCCGCCGCGGATGTCGATGGCGGGATAGAGGATCACGCGGCGGCGGGAGACTGCGCGCAGACGCCGGCGAAGTTGGAGAGCAGCCGCAGGCCGGCGGCGCTCGACTTCTCGGGGTGGAACTGGACGCCGAAGACGTTGCCGCGCTCGGCGGCGCAGGCGAAGCGGGCGCCGTAGGCGGCGGAGCCGAGCAGGTCCTCGTCGCAGGGGCGCGGCGCGAAGGAGTGGACGAAGTAGAAGGGCGTCTCGGAGGGGATGCCGTCGGTGAGCCGGGACTCGCGCTCCCAGCGCACCGGCTCCCAGCCGATGTGCGGGACCTTCAGGCCCTCGGCCTCGAGCGCGCCGACCGGGCCCTCGAGCAGCCCCAGCCCCTCGGCGCCGCCGAGCTCGGAGCTCGAATCGAAGAGCAGCTGCAACCCGAGGCAGATGCCGAGGATCGGCACGCCCTCCTCGCGGCGCTCGGCGACCAGCTCGTCGAGCCCGAGCTCGCGGATCCGCTCCATCGCCCGCGGGAAGGCGCCGACCCCGGGCAGGATCACGCCGTCGGCCGCCCGCACCTCGTCGCCGTCGTTGGTGACGACCGCGGTGACGCCGACGTGCTCCAGCGCCTTCTCCACCGAGCGGAGGTTGCCCATCCCGTAGTCGAGGATCGCGATCCGGACGCTCACTGGCTCAGCGTCCCCTTGGTCGAGGGGACGCCCGTCTCCTCCGGGTCGATCGAGACGGCGACCCGCAGCGCCCGGGCGAAGGCCTTGAAGGAGGCCTCGATCATGTGATGGGCGTTGGTCCCCGAGCGGACCCAGATGTGCAGGGTCAGCTTGGCGCTGTTGGCGACGGCGCGGAAGAACTCCTCGGCGAGCTCGCTGTCGAAGCCGGCGATCGAGACCACCGGCAGCTCGGCGGCGAAGTCGCAGTAGGGGCGGCCGGAGATGTCGATCGCGCACTCGGCCAAGGACTCGTCCATCGGCACCAGCGCTGAGCCGTAGCGGCGGATCCCGGCCCGGTCGCCGAGCGCCTCGTCGAGCGCCTGCCCGAAGACGATGCCGACGTCCTCGACCGTGTGGTGGGCACCGGTCTCAAGGTCGCCGTTCGCCTCCACCTTCAGCCCGAGCCGGCCGTGCCGGGCCAGCAGGTCGAGCATGTGGTCGAGGAACCCGACCCCGGTCGCAGCGCTCGCCTCCCCCCCGTCGAGGTCGAGCGAGAGCCCGATCCGGGTCTCTGCGGTGCTGCGCTCCCTGTCCGCGGTGCGGGTCATCGCCTGCTCCTAATCATCGCCGACTCGCCGTGGACCGGCAGCCCCTCGGCACGGGCGATCGCATCG
>DASTGL010000142.1:0-6937 GCA_035719145.1 Solirubrobacterales bacterium | reverse complement strand
GTGCGTCTGGGCGCCCGAGCTCTTCCGCAGCGCCGTCACCCAGGCCGCCTACCTGGCGGCGAAGACCGAGCGGATCCGCGTCGCCACCGGGATCGTCTGGGCCTTCACCCGCAGCCCCTTCATCCACGCGATCAGCGCCCTCGACATCGACGAGATGGCGGGCGGGCGCTTCCGGCTCGGGATGGGCGCCGGGGTCAAGCGGCTGAACGAGACCTGGCACAACGCCGACTACGGCCGCCCGGCGCCGCACCTGCGCGAGGCGATCGAGGCGACGCGGCTGATCATGCGCCAGGCGAGCGCGGGGGAGCCGATCCGCTACGAGGGCGAGTACTACGACATCGACATCAAGGGCTGGGTGCGGCCCCACCCGGCGCCGCGCGAGGCGGTGCCGATCTACACCGCCGCCGTGCAGGCGGGGATGGGGCGGATGGCGGGCGACGTCGCCGACGGGCTGATCGGCCACCCGATCCAGAGCCTGCGCTGGATCGACGAGGTGATCGTCCCCGCCTTCGAGGAGGGGCTGCGCCGCTCCGGCCGCGAGCGCTCCTCCTTCGACTACCTGCCGACGGTCTGCTGCGCGATCGATGACGACGAGGCCCGGGCGATCGAGATGGCCCGCCGCACGATCTCCTTCTACGCGACGGTCAAGACCTACATGCCGCTCTGGGAGCTGCACGGCTTCGCCGACAACGCGGTCGCTGCCGGCGAGGCGTTCCGCCGCGGCGACCTCGCCGCCGTCCCCGCCGCGATCAGCGACGAGATGGTCGAGGCCTACTGCGCCGCCGGCCCCCTCGACAAGGTCCGCTCCCGCGTCGAGGCGACCGCCGAGCGCGCCGACGGCCTCTTCCTCACCCCGCCCACCTACTTCATCTCCCCGGAGGAGCTGAGCGAGTTCCAGAACCGCATCATCGACGCCTTCGGCCCGGAGGCGTGAGCCGCGAGTCCGTCAAAACCACTCCTGAAGAGGGGTTTTCACAGACTCGTGAGTTCGAGGTGCTGGAACGGGTGCGGGGGATACCGGAGGGGTTCGTGCGCACGTATGGGGACGTGTCGCCGGGGGCGCCGCGGTATGCGGGAACCGTTCTCTTCCAGGCCGACGAGCCGGACCTCCCCTGGTGGCGCGTGGTGCGCGCCGACGGCTCGCTCGCCAAGGGCGACAGGCAGCGGGCGCTGCTGCGAGCCGAGGGGGTTCCCTTCAAAGGGCGCCGGGTCGACATGGCCCGTGCCCGTCTCGCGAGCTAGCCCCGCTCGATCTCCCGCTGGACGTCGGCCTCGGTGATCCGGTTGCTGGGGCCGTAGGCCTTCCAGCCCTGGACGAGGAGGATCACGGCGAGGCCGAAGGCGACCCAGACCGGCCAGGGGAAGCTGGCATCGCCGAACTGCCAGATCAGGAAGCAGAGGGCGACGACGAGGACACCGCCGGCGGCGATGCCCTTGAAGTCCTGCTTCATCTTCAGCCGCTGGATCGCCTGCTCGCGCGCCTGCTCGGGCTTGGCGATCCCTTCCTCGACCGTCCGTCTCTCGACCATGCGCGGATCCTAAACGCGTGGTTCCTTTGTCGTGCGGGGCAAGACAAAGGAACCACGCGATGCGTTTAGGGGCAGACCACGATCAGGTGGAAATCGGCGTCCTCGTTGTTGCCGTCTTTGTCTTTCGTCCGCACTTCGATCGCGTTCGGGTTGGACGGCGAGCTGTTGGTCTGGGCGTAGCCCGCCTGCGGGACCGTGGTCCCGGCGTTGTTGCGGGCGGCGACGTCGGCGCAGCCGGTGACGTCGAACGGGAAGGCGATCGTCACCGCGCCGCCGCCCTCGGTGGCCGTGATGCCAGGGCCGCTGGCGCGGGCGAGGGCCGCGTTGCCGGGGCTCGCCGGGTTATGGACGACCGCCCAGAAGGTGTGCGTCGCCACCTTCGCGAACGGCACCGTGCCGAGCTTGTTGGTGTTGATCTGGAACCCGGTCAGGGTCTTCTTCTTCAGCTTGCCGGCGCCGATCGTCTGCTTCTCGATCGCGTTGCCGTTGATCCTATGCGCCGCGTAGGCCGTGCCCGCGAGGGCGACGATCAGGGCGATCACCGCGACCACCATCGCCGGCGACGGGCGCCTCTTCCAAAGCTTGCTCATACCTGCCTCCAGTTTCGTTCGCGTACCCACTATTCGAAACCCGCCGCGGCGCGGCTAGCTGCGGTGCTACCCGGGAAGCGAGGCGGCGAAGCGCTGGAAGGCGTCGATGTCGGTCACGGCGGGGCCGTGGCCGGGGAGGATCAGCGAGGGCCCTAGCGCGGCAAGCTTGCGGATCGAGCGGCGGTTCTCGGCCGGGTCCGGAGTCAGGTCGCCGGGCGGCTCGGCGAGCTTGGTCCGCATCGCGACGTAAGTGATGTTGCGGATCACGTCGCCGCAGATCGCGACCCGGTCGGAGTCGCGGAAGAAGATCACCTCGCCGGGGGCGTGCCCGGGCGCGTGGACGACCCGGAAGCCGGCAACCTCGTCGCCCTCGCGCAGCACCCGGTCGACCTTGCGGGGCGGCCCGGTCCAGAGCTTGCCGAAGAGCTGGGCGGTCGGCTTCGGGCTGGCCGCGACCGGGCGGCGGCCCTCCATCGCGTCGACGTCGGCCTCGTGGCAGGCGAGCGGGACGCCGCGCGCCTCGCAGACCGCCTTCGCGCAGCCCTGGTGGTCGGGGTGAACGTGGGTCAGCGCGACTTCGGAGATCTCGCGCCCCTCGAGCTCGGCGAAGATCCGCCGCTTGTCCCAACGGCGGCCGGCGTCGATCAGCACGTCCTCGGCCAGGTAGACGTTGATCAGCGGGCGCGGGACTTCCTTCAGCCGCCAGACGCCGGGGGCGAGGTACTTCAATGCGAGAACCCGAGGCCGTCGCGCGGCTCGCCGCTGTGCCGGGAGAGCTCTTCGAGGCGGGCGATCTGGCGCTCGCCTTCGGCCCGCGCCGGGTGGCCGGCGGGCAGCGGCTCGATCAGGCGGCGGATGCGGTTGCGGATCTGCAGCGAGAAGTGAGGGGTGACCGGGCCGGCGAGGGCGCGGATGTCCTCGGCGGTGATCTCCTTCGCGCCTCCCAGCAGCTGCGGGTTCTCGGACTCGCTCATTCTTCGATCTTCGCCAGTTCGGCCAGTTCGTTGACTTCGCCCTGCTGGAAGACGTCGATCGCGTCCTGGTCGCCGACCACCCAGACGTGGTTGTAGAAGGCGCGGGTGGGGTCGGTGGTGTAGCCGGGCTTCACGTCGAGGAAGTAGTCGCGGACCGCTGCCGGCAGCCTACCGGGGTCATCCGTGAGCAGCAGCGGGCCCCAGGTGCCGGAAGCCGACAGCGCCGCGGCGGCGGGGGGGCTGGCGGGTTCGTCGCTGCGGGCGAGGACGAAGCCGTGGCCGGGGTCGTTGACGTTCCAGCCGAAGCTGCCGTCGCGGTAGCGGGCGAGGGCGATGGCGTTGGCGACCGGGTCCTTGCCGGCGACTCGCTTGACCTGCTTGGAGACCTTGCCGATCTGCTTCAGCACGTTCTTGGAGACCGCCGACTGCGGACCGAGGACGTACACGGGCGCCTTGGGATGGCGACGCAGCACTTGCGCGGTTTCCGGCGGCAGCAGCCGCCGTTCGGTGAAGAGCACCGGGTCGCCCGAGCGGGCGGCCCAGGCGGCGGCCGGCGCGGCGAACCCCAGGTCATCCGGGGACGAGGGGGCGATGACGATGTGCTTCGGCGGCCCGGCGAGCTTTTCGCGCAGGTCGGCGATCGCGGCCGCTCTGCCGAAGAGGGTGGGGCGGGCGCCGATCACTTTTTCGACCGTCCCGTCGACCGGCATCTCGGCCGAGTAAGCCTTGCCGATCGCGAAAACGCTGGTTCCGCCCGTCGCTTTGCTCCCCTGAGGGTTCAGCGCCGTCAGCGCTTCGGCGGAGACGGTCGGCAGCGCTTCTTCCTGGCTGAAGAGGAGCGGAGCGCGGATCGGCGGCGCCATCAACACAGCTGCCGCGATCGCCTCGGCGGGCTCTGAGACATCGACGACCGCTACTGCCGCCGGCTGCTGGGCTGCGCTGGTAGAGGGGAAGACCGCGAGGGCGACTCCGGCGGCGTTGGCGACCGGGTCGGGACCGCCGATCCGGGTCGTGTTGTTGGTCGCGAAGGCGGGGAAGGCCAGCGCTTCGGCGACCTGCGGCGAAGGGTTTTCGTCGCCGCTGTCGGAGCTAGTCGAGGGCGCGGAGGTGGTGACCTCGCTGCCGCCTTCGCTCTTGTCGCCGCCGCCGCTGGCGAAGACGATCGCGACGACGATGAAGACCACGGCGAGGGCGACGAGCCCCGCGAGCAGCTTCGGCGTCTGCGACTTGGGCTGGCGCGGCGGCTTCGCAGGTGACTCCTCCTCGGCGGGCGCTTTCGGCTTGGCTGTCGGCGGCTTCTCAGCGGGCGCCTTCGGCTTCTCAGCCGACGCCTTCGCCTCCGCGGGCTTCTCCTCTTTCTTCTCCGGTCGTGCCTCCGGCTCCTCGGTCGGCGGCACGTCGCGGTTGATCGGGCGCTTGGGGATCACCGGTGGGAAACGTAGCGAGCGGGTCCCGCCCGAAGGAGTACAGTTCCCGAAAACTGGCTGACTGACCAGTCAATCGGGCACCGGCAGAGAGGAACGGGGATGGATTTCGCACTGAACGACGAGCAACTGGAGTTCAAAGCGCGCTGCCGCAAGTTCGCGCGCGAGGTGATCCGGCCGGTGGCCCGCAAGCACGACGAAGAGGAGAGCATCCCCTGGGAGGCGATCAAAGAGGCCCGCAAGCAGGGCTTCGGCGGCCTCGAGTCGATCCAGCGCAACGCCTCCGACCCCGAGGGCCAGATGCAGGTGATCTCGGCCGAGGAGTTCCACTGGGGCTGCGCCGGGATCGCCCTGGCGATCAGCGGCTCCGGGCTCGCCGCCGCCGGCATCGCCTCATCCGGCACCCCCGAGCAGATGCAGCGCTGGGTTCCCGAGTGCTTCGGCATCGGCGAGGAGATCAAGCTCGGCGCCTACGCGGTGACCGAGCCGCAGGCCGGCTCCGACGTCAAGAGCCTGAAGACGACGGCCAAGCGCGACGGCGACGAGTGGGTCCTCAACGGCACCAAGGTCTTCATCACCAACGGCGGCATCGCCGACGTCCACGTAGTCGTCGCCACGGTCGACCCCGAGCTCGGCACCCGCGGCCAGGCCTCCTTTGTCGTCCCCAAGGGCACGCCCGGCCTCAGCCAGGGCAAGAAGGAGACGAAGCTCGGGATCCGCGCCTCCCACACCGCCGAGATCGTGCTCGAGGACTGCCGGATCCCGGTCGACTACCTGCTCGGCGGCGAGGAGAAGCTCGAGCGCAAGCTGCAGCGCGGCCGCGAAGGAAAGAAATCGCGCGGCGCCGACGCGCTCGCGACCTTCGAGATCACCCGGCCGCTGGTCGGCGCCTCGGCGCTGGGGATCGCCCAGGCCTCCTACGAGTGGACCCTCGAGTACCTCGACGGGCAGTCAGAAGGCGGGGTGCCGCTGCTGAAGCAGCAGCGGATCCAGCAGACGCTTGCCGACGTCGCCACCGAGATCGAAGCGGCGCGGCTGCTGGTCCAGCGGGCCGCCTGGATGGGCCGCAACGGGGTGCCGATGACCGGCGGCCAGGGCTCGATGTCGAAGCTGAAGGGCGGCGACGTGACGATGTGGGCGACGACCACGCTGATGGACCTCGTCGGGCCTTATGCGCAGACCAAGGACTGCCCGCTCGAGAAGTGGTTCCGCGACGCCAAGATCTACCAGCTGTTCGAGGGCACGGCCGAGATCCAGCGGATGGTCATCTCCCGCATGCAGGCGCGCGACTACGCCGAGCGCCTCGGCTACGCCGCCGAAATCGCCGCCGACGCCCAAAAGCAAGCCGAGCCCGTAGCCGCATAGCCGCCGACGGGACGATTTCGGTCCATATAGGACCGTTTTCGTCCCGTCGGCGGGGTTTACTCTCGATGGATGCACGGGCCTGGAGGGCATAGCCACACGCATTCGCTGGACGCGCGGCGGGAGGACAGCCGGCGGCGGATGGGGGTGGCGCTGGCGATCAACGTCGGGCTCTTCCTCGCCGAGGCGATCGGCGGCTTCCTCACGGGCTCGCTGGCGGTGCTGGCCGACGCCGGCCACCTGCTCTCCGATGTCGGCTCGATCGTCCTCGCCCTGTTCGCCGCCCGGCTGGCCTCGATGCCGGCGGCGGGGCAGCGGACCTTCGGCTACCAGCGCTCGGAGGTGCTGGCGGCGCTGGTCAACGGCCTGCTCCTGGTCGCGGTCTCGATCGGCATCGCGATCGCCGCGATCGGCCGTTTCTCCGACCCGCCGGGGATCGACGGCTGGGGGGTCCTGGGGCTGGGCCTGTTCGGCCTCGCCGGCAACGTCGCCGCCACTGTCGTCCTCGCCGGCGGCCAGCGCGAGGACATCAACCTCGAGGGCGTCCTCCGCCACTCCGCCGCCGACGCCCTCGGCTCACTAGGGGTGGTCATAGCCGGCGCCTGGGTCCTCCTCGGCGGCTCGCCCATAGTCGACCCGATAGTCGGCCTCCTGATCGCCGCCTTGGTCCTAGCCTCCTCCTGGCGCCTGATCAAGGAGCCCTTCGACGTCCTAATGGAGTCAGCCCCGGCAGGCGTAGACGTAGAAGGAGTAGGTCGCGCGATCTGCCAAGAGCAAGGCGTCCGCTCCGTCCACGACCTCCACGTCTGGACGGTGACGGCAGGCTTCGGAGCAATAGCTGCCCACGTAGTAGTAGCTCCCGACACCGACCGAGACCTAATCCGCCGCCGCTTGGAGCTGCTCCTCAAGGAGAGCTACGGCATCGAGCACACCACCCTCCAGATGGAGGAGGAGGCCTCGCAGGACCTCCTCCACGTAGAGAACGCTCCGCAGCGCTAGGGAGCCGGGGGAGGGGTTCGCCGGGCCCTCCCCGCTGTTGCCCGCCGAACCCCTCCCCC
>DASTGL010000141.1:0-2202 GCA_035719145.1 Solirubrobacterales bacterium | reverse complement strand
CCCAAATTTGCGACGGAGGGTGCCCCCTCTCGGCGCGCTAACCGTTCCGGGCGACTTTCGCCGCCTCGGCGCTGCCGAGGTACGGCGTCAGCGCGAACTCGGTCAGGTCCGGGAGCAGCGACTCCAGCTCCTCTGTGCGGTCGGCGAAGATCCGCCGCGAGATCAGCGAGACCATGCCGCCGACCAGCGCCTCCTCGGTGCTCGGCGAGAGCCCGGCGAGGACCTCGGCGGAGCGGTCCTTGCGGCCGGCTTCGAAGTAGGGGACGAGACCTTGGATCGCCGCGTCGTAGCGCTCGACCACGACCGGCCCGGCGACCAGCGCCTCGACCATGCTGAGGCGGGCCAGGTGCGGCTCGGCGGTGAGGAACTCGAGCATCGCCGCGATCCCCGCGCGGACGGCTTGCGGCCACTCCTCCTCTTCGTTGAACGCCTGGTCGACCCGCTCGCGCAGCGCGGCCATCACCGTGTCGTAAGCGGCGACGAAGCACTCATCCTTGCTGTCGAAGTGCTCGTAGAAGGTCCGCCGCGAGACCGCAGCATGGCGAGTGATGTGAGCGATCGTGGTGCCCGCGTAGCCGTTTTCGGCGACCGCCTCGGCCAGCCCGGCGATCAAGCGCTCGTACTGGTTGCGGGCTACGAACTCGCGCGGGAGGTCGTGGCGACCCGGGGGGAGGCGAGCCAGCTCGGGCGGATAGTCCGGCGCATCGACGGAGGGGTTGACTGGATCACTCAAGAGAATCGACGATACCGATTCAAACGATTGCAGCTTAATTTGGCCAACTGGCCAGTTTTTAGATCCGGGGTTCTAGGCGCGGGCGGCCGGTGCTGCTGCATCGTCCCCCTCCAGTGCCACCGCGCGGGCTGCCTCGGCCCCTAGATAGGGGGTGAGAGCGAACTCGACCAAGGCCGGCAGCAGCTCGCCGATGCTCTCCGGATCGTCGTCCAGCAGGCGCTGGTAGAGGATCCAGAAGACGCCGCCGATCAGCGCCTCCTCCAGTGTCTCCGGCAGCCCCTCCCCGTGGGGCGAGACATCGCGTCCAAGACGGAACAGCGAAACGAAGGCCTGCAGCGACTCCTCGTAGTAGCGGACGGAGGCGGGAGCCGCGGCGAGAGCGTCGACCATGCAGGTCCGTGCCAGCGCCGGCTCTTCGGCGACATAGCGCAGAAACGCGGCCAGGCCCGCCTCGACTCGGTAGGGCCACTCGTCGATCTCCCCCGCGGCCTCCACGACCTGGCTGAGGGCAGCTGACATCGCGAATTGCTGGGCCGCGAGGAAGCAGTCCTCTTTCGAGCCGAAGTTTTCGTAGAAGGTGTTGCGGGCGATCCCGGCGCGCTTGACGATGTCGGCGACGGTGACGGCGCGGTAGCCCTTCTCGGAGACCTCGAGGGCAAGCGCGTGGACGATTCGCGACCGCTGGTGGCGGGCGATGAACTCGCGCGGGAGCGGATGCCGGCCCGGAAGTGGACGCGGTGTTGATTTAGCAGCCACGAACGGGAGAGTACCGAAGTCCGATCGCGACGTCGCGAGGGACTGCGACCGGATACCGTTTAGGTACCAAAGGCAGACAGGCCATTTTCTCAATTACTCCAGACCGGGCGGGGACTTTGACCGGAAAGCAGCAGCGCATCCTGCAGGGGATGTTGAAAGCAGTGGGGACCAACGGATACGAGCAGACCTCGGTCCAGGATGCGATCGCGGAAGCGGGCGTGTACCGGCAGGCGTTCTACGACTCCTTCCGGGACAAGGAAGAGTGCTACCTGCAAGCGCTCGACGCGGGGTCGGCCTGGGTCGAGCTGGCGATGCGGGACGCGGCCGCCTTGACGGAGAAGAGCTGGCGCGACCAGCTGCGCGGGGCGCTCACCGGCTTGCTTGGCTTCCTCGACGAACAGCCGGCGGTCGGCCGGGCCCTGTTGGTCGAGGTGCACGCCGCCGGTCCGCGGGCTGTCGCCAAACGAACAGAGGCGATGACTCGCGCCGCGCTGATGATGGACCTGGCGCGGGAGGAAAGCGACGACGAGGCGCCGGCGATCTCGGCCGAGGCGGTGGTGGCCGGGATCCTCGCGGTCCTCCACAGCCGCCTCGCCGCCGACGAGTCGAGCGGCTACCTCAGCCTCCTGCCCGAGCTGATGTACCTCGCCGTCCTCCCCTATTTCGGAGCCGAGGCGGCCGCGGAGGCGATGCGGGCGAGCCAGAGCTGAGCG
>DASTGL010000140.1:0-2029 GCA_035719145.1 Solirubrobacterales bacterium | reverse complement strand
CGCCGCCGAGCAGACCGAGAGGGTCGGCTCCTACCTGAAGGAGAAGGGGCCCGACGAGATGCTGCACGACGTCGAAGACTTCGGGCGGGAGCGGCCGTGGGCCGTCCTGGCCGGCGGTCTGGCGTTGGGCGTTGTCGCCGCCAGGTTCCTCAAGGCATCGAGCCGGAGCCGGTACCAGCAGCGCAGCGGCAGCAACGGCAGCAGGCCGACGGCGCAGGTGCCGCGGCGGACGACGCCGACGCCGGTCAACCGCTCGGCCGTCGAGCCGGTGGTCTCTCCGCCGCCGCCGACGGCAACTCCGACCCCGACCGCGACGCCGGTGACGCCGACGCCGACGGCGAGCCCGGCCCCATGAGCACCATGAACGGGGAGGGCAACGAGCTGCGCTCGGCCTCCACCGGGGACCTCGTCAAGCAGCTCTCCGAGCAGACGACGACGCTGGTCCGCAAGGAGATCGAGCTGGCGAAAGCCGAGCTCACCGAGAAAGGAAAGGTGGCGGGACAGGGCGCCGGGATGTTCGGCGGGGCGGCAGTTGTCGGCCTGCTGGCGCTGGGTGTGCTGACGACGATGATCCTCGCCCTGCTCGACAAGGCGATGGAGCTCTGGGTTGCGGCCCTGATCGTCACGGTCATCTACGGCGCCATCGCCGCGGCGATGGCGATCGTCGGCCGCGAACGAATCAAGCAGGCGACGCCGCCCGCCCCCGAACAGACCGTCGAAACCGTGAAGGAGGACGTGCAATGGGCCAAGAGCCAAGCCAAATCCGCCAGGAGATAGAGGAGACGCGCGCGCAGATGGGGGATACCGTCGACGCGCTCGCCCACAAAGCCGACGTCAAAACCCGGGTGAAGGAGTCGATCTCCGACAAACGCGATCGGCTGGTCGAGCAGATCCAGGGCACGACGCACAAAGTCGGCGAAGCCACCCCGGATGGCCGGCAGGTCAAAGAGGGCGCCCGCGAAGTCGTCGGGGTTGCCCAGGAAAACCCGCTCGGCCTCGCGATCGGCGGCCTGGCCGCCGGCTTCCTCGTCGGCATGCTGCTGCCGAGCTCGCGGATCGAGGACGAACGGGTCGGCCCGATCGCCGACCAGGTGAAGGAAACGGCCGCGGAAACCGCCGGTGAGGCGGTCGACCGTGGTCGCCAGGTCGCCGGCCAGGTCGCCGAGCAGACGGTCGAAGGGGCCAAAGAAGTCGGCCAGCAGGCGATGGAGCAGGCCAAAGAGGTCGGTCAGGAAACGGTGGAGACGGCCAGAGAAGCCGGCCAGGAGCAGGCCGAGGAGCTCAAAGACAGCGCCAAAGAAGGCGCCGAGGAAGTCAAAGAGCAGGCTCGGGCCTAGGCCGCGGCGAAGCGGGCCCCTCGCCCCGGGGGCTCGCTTCGCGGCTTTCAAATGAAAAATTTGGTCCGGTGAGCAGTCCTCTGTATTTTCCTTAATCAGGAACTGCTCAAGTGCTGGCCCCGGGGACCAGCCAAGCCAGGTGAGGGGAGGAACGGTGACCGAGCTGGACGTCGATCTAGGGGCATTGCTGCCGGCTGACCTGCCAGATGGGCGGGAAGCGGTGGAGGAAGGGAAGGCGCTGGCGGCGGGGATCGAACGCGATCGCTCGCTCTTCTGCGCCGAGAAAGGCGTCGGTTCGGAGCGAGAGTGGCGCGAACGCGCCCGCAGCGAGGGCATCGCCTGCACCTGCATGAACATCGGCCTCAACACCTGGGGCGACACCCGCGAGGCCCTCGGGCAGATCTACGAAGACGCCCTCTCGCGCGGCGTCCGGCCGCCCGACCGCTTCAACCTGATCGCCGAGCGCCGCCAGGGCCTGCCGAAAGACCAGCGCGCCGAGGCGCCGCAGGAAACCGGCCCCGCGATGATGACCGCGCAGGACTGGTGGGAGCTCGCCCACACGGTCCCGATCGAGCCGGAGGCGGCCGACAACAACGTCGGCAGCCCCGCCTCGGTGGAGAACGCGATCGACGCGCTGCAGGCGGGGGTGACCACGATCGGGGTCCTCTCCCAGTACTCCTGGCGCTGGCCCT
>DASTGL010000139.1:0-14792 GCA_035719145.1 Solirubrobacterales bacterium | reverse complement strand
ATCCTTCTGGTCGTCATTTTGGCGTTCGTCGCGTCGAAATGGATCACTGGCGGGAACAAGTCGGAGTCGCCCTCCTACAACGACCTCGTCAGCCCGACCTACGGGCTGATCGCCAAGGGCAAAATCGAAGAAGTCGACGTCAACACGAAGGACAACACGCTCGACGTCAAGCGCACCAACGGCGAAAGCTTCTCCACCGGGTACCCGCCGAACACCGAGCAGAGCCTCCTCGACTCGCTCGAGGAAGCCAACGTCAAGACCGACGTCCACGGCTCCGGCAGTTCCGGCCTGCTCTCGCTGCTGACCCTGGTCCTGCCCTTCGTCCTCTTCTTCGGCTTCTGGATCTTCTTGATGAACCAGATGCAAGGCGGCGGCAGCCGGGTGATGAACTTCGGCAAATCGAAAGCCAAGCGGATGTCGGTCGACGCGCCGAAAATCACCTTCCGCGACGTCGCCGGCGTTGACGAGGCGGTGCAGGAGCTCGAGGAGATCAAGGAATTCCTCGAGAACCCGAAGAAGTTCCAGGCGCTCGGCGCCCGCATCCCCAAGGGCGTCCTTCTATATGGACCGCCCGGCACCGGCAAGACCCTGCTCGCCCGCGCCGTCGCCGGCGAGGCGGGGGTCCCCTTCTTCTCGATCTCCGGCTCGGACTTCGTCGAGATGTTCGTCGGCGTCGGCGCCAGCCGCGTCCGCGACCTCTTCGAGCAGGCGAAACAGAACTCGCCCTGCATCATCTTCATGGACGAGATCGACGCCGTCGGCCGCCATCGCGGCGCCGGCATGGGCGGCGGCCACGACGAGCGCGAGCAGACGCTGAACCAGCTGCTGGTCGAGATGGACGGCTTCGAAATGAAGGACAACATCATCTTGATCGCGGCTACCAACCGGCCCGACATCCTCGATCCGGCGCTGCTGCGGCCCGGCCGCTTCGACCGCCAGGTCGTCGTCGACCGCCCCGACCGCAAGGGCCGCAAGAAGATCCTCGAGGTCCACACCCGCGGCAAGCCACTGGGCCGCGAAATCGAGCTCGACACCCTCGCCGGGCAGACCCCCGGCTTCACCGGCGCCGACCTCGCCAACCTGATCAACGAGGCGGCGCTGCTGACCGCCCGCTCGGGCAAGCGCGAGATCACGATGCAGGAGCTCGAGGAGGGGATCATGCGCGTGATCGCCGGCCCCGAGAAGAAAACCCGCGTGATGAGCGAGAAGGAGCGGCTCGTCACCGCCTACCACGAGGTCGGCCACGCGATCGTCGGGCAGCTGCTCGAGAACACCGACCCCGTCCACAAGATCTCGATCATCAGCCGCGGCCAGGCGCTCGGCTACACGATCAGCCTGCCGACCGAGGACAAGTTCCTCACCACCCGCGCCGAGCTGACCGACACGATGGCGATGACCCTGGGCGGCCGCGCCGCCGAGGAGATCGTCTTCGGCGAGATCACCACCGGGGCTTCCAACGACCTTGAAAAGGTGACCGAGACCGCGAAGCAGATGGTGATGCGCTTCGGGATGTCCGAGCGCCTCGGCCCGCGCGTCTTCGGCCACGACCGCGGCCAGCCGTTCCTCGGCCGCGAGTTCAGCTCCGAGCCCGACTACTCCGACGAGATCGCCCGCGAGATCGACGACGAGATCCGCCGCATCGTCGAGAGCGCCCATCAGACCGCGAAGGGCCTGCTGAGCGAGCGCCGCGACGACCTCGAGCGGGTCTCCAAACTGCTGCTGGAGCGCGAGACGATCGACGCCAAGGAGTTCGTCGCCCTGCTCGACGGCAAGTCGGCGGAGGAAGTCTTCACCGACGAGGAGGAGCCGAGCCAGCCCGCTCCGCCGGCGCCGACGGCCGAACGGCCCCAGCGCGAGGGCCCGCGGCCGAGCCCGCGTCCCCGCCCGGGGTTCGCCGGCGGCGACGCTTCCTGAACGGAGTCTCATGGTTCAGTTGATGGGGGTGGTCAACGTGACCCCCGATTCGTTCTCCGATGGGGGGCTCTTCCTCGATCCCGAGACGGCGATCGCTCATGGGTTGGAGCTGGCTGAGGCGGGGGCGGAGATTCTTGATGTCGGCGGGGAATCGACGCGGCCGGGGGCTGAGCCGGTGAGTGAGGGGGAGGAGATGGGGCGGGTCGTTCCCGTCATCCAAGGGCTTCAGGGCTCTCGCATCAGCGTCGACACCTCGAAGGCCGCGGTCGCCGCCGCGGCGCTCGATGCCGGGGCCGAGATCGTCAACGACGTCACCGCTTTGCGTGGCGATCCGGAGATGGCTTCGCTTTGTGCCGAGCGCGACGCCACCGTCGTCCTTATGCACATGCTGGGGGAGCCGCGGACGATGCAGGAGGACCCGCGCTACGACGATGTCGTCGCCGAGGTCAAGGCGTTTCTGGTCGAGCGGCTGGAAGCTGCCGTGGCCGCCGGGATCGACGAGGAGCGGGTTTGGCTCGACCCCGGGATCGGTTTTGGCAAGACCGCCGCTCACAACATGGAGCTGCTGCGCCGGCTCGGCGAGCTGCGCGAGCTGGCGCGACCGCTGGTGGTCGGCACCTCTCGCAAGAGCTTCCTCGGCAGGGTCGACGGCTCGCCCGCCGACCAGCGCCTCGGCGGCACGATCGCCTCGTCGGTCCTCGCCGCCGCCGAGGGCGCCGACGTCCTCCGCGTCCACGACGTCGCCGAGATGCGCCAGGCGCTGGCCGTGGCCGCGGCGATACTCGGGTAGCGTCCCGGCCATGGAGTCGCACGACAACGGCATCGATTCGAGCGCGGAAATCGAGCTGCGCGGGCTCTCGATCTACACCCACCACGGCGTCTCCGAAGCCGAGCAGGAGGTCGGGCAGCGGCTCGAGTTCGACATCTCCTTCGACGTCCCCGACTGCGACGCGGTCCTCACCGACCGCCTCGAGGACACCGTCGACTACGGCCAGGTCTGCGACATCGTCGCTCTCGCGGCGACCGAGCGCAGCTACAAAACGCTGGAGCGCCTGGCGCAGGTGGTGGGGGAGCGGCTGATGGAGCGCTACGGCTGCGAAACGGTCCGCGTCCGCGCCGCCAAGCCGGAGCCGCCGCTGCCGCTGGCGATCCAGGAGGTGGCCGTCGAGGTCACCCAGGAACGCACGGTCTCCGACGAAGACGACGAAGCCCAAGACTAATCGCGTGGTTCCTTTGTCCGGATATACCCGACAAAGGAACCACGACTCCGGGCGGATCGGCTACCTCGGCCTCGGCTCCAACGTCGGCGACTCCGCCGCCCACCTCCGCGCCGCGGTCGAGCTGCTGGAAGCGGAGGGCATCGAGGTCGACGCCGTCTCCTCCACCTACGTCACCGAGCCGGTCGGCGAGATCCTCGACCAGCCGGACTTCCTCAACGCCGCCGTCCGCATCCGCACCGACCTCGAGCCCGAAGACCTCCTCGATGCCTGCAAGCGGGTCGAGGCCGAGCGCGGCCGCCAGTTCGACCTCCCCCGCCACAGCCCTCGGCCCCTAGACGTAGACCTGCTCCTCCTCGGCGAGATCGAGATGAGCAACGACCGCCTCACCCTCCCGCACCGCGAGGTGACGACCCGCCGCTTCGTCCTCGCCCCGCTGCTGGAGCTCGACCCGGAGCTGACGCTGCCGGGCGGGACCCGGCTGGCCGATTCGCTGGCGGCCCTGGCGGAGGGGGAACGGGTCGAAAAGGCGACCCCCTCCTAACTTGCTCAGAATACCTTGCGGTATACCTACGCAAGGAGGAGTGATGAAGCACCTGAAGATGCTGGGCGCTGCGACTGCGGCGGCTTTGACCCTGGTCGCGTTGCTGGGAGGAGCCACGGCCTCCGCGAACGTCCTCTGCAAAACGGAAACCAATCCGTGCGGCGCCACCTATCCAGAAAAAACGGCACTGAAAGCTGACCTCATATCCAAAAAATCGATCCTCGAGCTGAGCACCGCGGAAAACACCGAACTGTCGCGGTGTGGGAAAGAAACCCTCACCGCGACCATCACCAATCCTGGGACCGTGGCCACAAACGTGACCGCGGCAGGCGGACTCGAATTCAGTGAATGCGAAGGCTTCACGAAAGTGGCGGTGAAGTCCGGGCCGCTCGAAATCCGCAGCATTCCCGGGACGGTCAACGGCACAGTCATGGCCGGTGAAATCGAATGGACAGTCAACGTTGCCGGCGCCGACTGCAAATGGCGTACGACCAACGCGGACCTCGGCACGCTCGTCGGGGGCGCCGATCCGACCCTGGAAGTGAAACTGCTGTTCCCCCCGGCCTTCTGCTATCCGGAATTGATGCTCCGCTGGACAGCGACCTTCACATTTACAAACCCGATCTACGTCGAGCCGAGCTAGGCGGCCAGCGGCGCCAGCCACTCGGCTGGCAGAACCGCCGGCATCCGGCCCGGGTAGTTCGGGACCACGCGCTTGGCGAGCGCCCCGGCCGGGCGGTTCTCGATCGCCGGGCGGAGGTCGTCGAGGGTCATCGCCAAGGCGATGCTGGGGGCGATCTGGAAGTCGGCGACGTTGAGCTGCTCGCCGTTAAGCGTGCCGTCTTCGATCCAGGCGTCCACCTTGTCGAGGAGTGGCGGCAGCTTCTGTAGGGCGGCGCGGGCGTTCTCGTCGCTTGCTTCGTTGAAGCGGGCCGAGAGGGCGACGAGGGGGGCGCCGGTCTTCACCGCGAGGTCGATCGGGACGCCGAGCTTCGCGCCCTCCGAGTAGCTCTTCAGCGGCGCCCGGTCCTGCTTGAAGCCCCACCAGAGCAGCTGGCGGATCGGGTGCTGCAGCTCCTCGTCGCCGAGGCGCTCGGCCTCTTCGACCTTGGCGCGCTTGCCGGCGTCGGCGGGGAAGAGGGGCGGCTCGGGCCGCAGGCGCTCCAGCTCCCGGGCGATCGGCCGTGAGCC
Organism: Solirubrobacterales bacterium; assembly: GCA_035719145.1. Taxonomy (GTDB): domain Bacteria; phylum Actinomycetota; class Thermoleophilia; order Solirubrobacterales; family 70-9; genus VAYN01. Next base: position 9,926 of record DASTGL010000139.1, on the reverse strand, counting down.
CTGGACCTTGTCGCCGTCGATCTTCAGCGCCGGCACCGTGATCCCCGGGAAGCCGACGAGGCGCAGGACGCCCTTTGAGACCACCGGCATCAGGTCGGTGCGCTTAAAGGCGATGCCCTTGTGCTCCAGCATCAGCGCCGCGGCGTAGCTGGGATGGGAGCCGGGAATGACGTAGAGGTGAGCGTCCATGCGGGCGATCCTATGCGCAAACGCTGTCTCCTGGCCAGCCAGCCAGTCACCTCTCCTCCGAACTGAATCGAATTTTGGGTCTGTCAGCCCGAAAATTTGATGCAGTTCGCCGAGGAGGGCCGGTTGTAGATAATCCGCCGCATGCTGCTCGCCGTCGACGTCGGCAACACCCAGACCCACCTCGGCGCCTTCGAGGGGGAGGAGCTGGTCGAGCACTGGCGTTTTCAGACCCGCTCGGGCGCGACCGGGGACGAGCTGGCCGAGCGGATCGCCGGCCTCTTCTCGCTCTGCGGCCGCTCCTTCACCGACGTCGACGCGGTCTGCGTCTCCTCGGTGGTGCCGCCGCTCGGCAGCCAGTTCGAAGAGCTGGCCGAGCGCTACCTCGATGCCGACTGCCTCGCGATCGGCCCCGGGATCAAGACCGGGATGCCGATCCGGATCGAGAACCCGCTCGAGGTCGGCGCCGACCGCCTCGTCAACGCGATTGCCGCCTACGACCGCTTCGGCGACGCCTGCGTCTCGGTCGACTTCGGCACCGGAATCAACATCGACGCGGTCTCCGCCGAGGGCGAGTACCTCGGCGGCGCGATCGGCCCCGGCCTCGCGCCCTCGCTCAGCGCCCTGATCGAACGGGCGGCGCGGATCACCCGGATGGACCTCGAAGAGCCCAAAGAAGCGATTGGGCGGTCGACGCGCGCCGCGATCAACTCCGGCTTCATTTTCGGCTTCGCCGGACTGATCGACGGCATCGTCCGCCGGATCGAAGACGAGCTCCCGAACCCGCACCTGCTCGCCACCGGCGGCTACGCCGCGGCGGTCGTCCCCTTCACCGAGACGATCGACGAGGTCGACGATCTGCTGACCTTGAAGGGACTGCGACTGATCCATGAGCGCAATCGTTGACAATGGAGCTGCCCAGCCGGCCCTGACCGAGCCCTTTGAGATCGGCGGCGTGCCGATCGCCAACCGCGTCCTGCTGGCGCCGCTGGCCGGGATCGGCAACTGGTTCGTCCGCCTGCAGGCGAAACGCCACGGCGCCGGGCTCGCGGTCTCGGAGATGGTCTCGAGCTTCGCCCTCCACTACCGCAACGAGCGCACCCTGCGGGAGCTGATGCGGATCCACCCCGACGAGCACCCGGTCTCGATCCAGCTCTTCGGCCACGACGCCGAGGTGATGCGCTCGGGGGCCGAGATCGCCGCGGAAGCCGGCGCCGACCTGATCGACATCAACATGGGCTGCCCGGTGCCGAAGGTGCGCAAGACCGGGGCCGGCGCTCAGCTCCTGCGCGACCAGGACCTGGCGCTGGCGCTCGCCCGCGGCGCCGCCGAGGGCAGCGGCCTGCCGGTGACGGTGAAGCTGCGCTCGGGGATCGAGGCCGGCGACCGCTCCGGCTTCGAGCTGGCGATCCGGCTGGTCGAAGAGGCCGGGGTCGCCGCGATCGCCTTCCACCCCCGGGTCGCGACCAAGGGCCACAAGGGCTCGCCCGACTACGCGCTGGCGCGCGAGCTGACCCGGCGGGTCGACGTCCCGGTGATCATCTCCGGTGGCCTCTCCAGCGCCGAGGCCGCCCGCCGTGCCTACGAGGAGTCGGGCGCCGACGCGGTGATGATCGCCCGCGGTTCCTTCGGCAACCCCTGGGTGTTCGAGGAACTGACCGGCCGCCGCGCCGAGCCGCCACGCCGCGAGGAGATGGTCGCCGAGTGGCTCTGGGTCCTCGACCGGGCCGAGGAGCACCTCGGCGAGGAGCGGGCCGAGCGCTACCTGCGCAAATTCCACCCCTGGTACGCGGAGCGCCTGGAGGCGCCGAAGGAGCTCGCCGAGGAGCTGCAGCGCAGCGCCGATCTGGCCCGGGCGCGGGAGCTGATCGGCAGCCTCGCGACCACAGCCGCAGTCGCCTGAACAGGGCGTCCAGAGGCCATTTTGGCCGGCCGGCCACCCTCGCTATAATCCCGCGACTCCGTGCCTGGGATGCCGCCGTCGCCGGCCGCATCAGGCGCGTTTTTTTAGGTCTAAGGGGACCGGCCAGGATCCCCTTTTCAATCCAAAGCGAGGTCGCAAGTGCGTCAGGCCGTCATCACTCCCGAGGGACTGGAAAAACTGAAAGAGGAGATCGAGTTCCTCTCGACGACCAAACGTCGCGAGGTCGCGGCCCGCATCAAGGAGGCGCGCGAGGACGGCGACATCTCCGAGAACGCCGAATACGACGACGCGAAGAACGAACAGGCCCTGCTCGAGGGCCGGATCGCGCAGCTGGAGGAGAAACTCCGGCGCGCCCAGGTGATCGACGAGAAGGCGATCAGCACCGACGAGGTCGCCTTCGGCTCGATCGTCCACGTCAAAGACCAGAAGACCGGCGACTCGCAGAAATTCCAGATCGTCGGCTCGACCGAGGCGAACCCGCTGGAGCACAAGCTCTCCAACGAGTCGCCGATCGGCAAAGCGCTGATCGGGAAGAAGCGCAACGACGTGGTCACCGTCGAGGTCCCGCGCGGGCCGAAGAAAAAACTCAAAATCACGAAGATCGAGAAGGCCTGAGAGCGCCAGGAAGCGGCGCATCTCGGGGTGCTTGCTTCCTGACACTCTCAGAGCGTGACTGAAGAGCCAAAACTCTCCGACGTCCTTCGCGATCGACGCGACAAGCTCGATCGCATCAGAGACGCCGGGATCGAGCCGTTTCCGCATGAGTTCTCCGGGCGGGAGGAGATCGGCGAGGTGCGGGCCGCTCACGAGGGGTTGGCGCCGGGGATGGAGACCGAGTCCCGCCACCGGGTCGCCGGCCGGATCGTCGCCCGCCGCGGCCACGGCAAGGCCTGCTTCATCGACGTCCGCGACGGCAGCGGCCAGATCCAGCTGCACGCTCGCCAGGACCTGCTCGGCGAGGAGGCCTATGCGCTGCTGGTCGACCTCGACCTCGGCGACATCGTCGGCGCCGAGGGGACGGCGATGGCGACCCGCCGCGGCGGCGAGCTCTCGCTCTCGATCGACCACTGGCGGCTGCTGGCGAAGAGCCTGCGGCCGCCGCCCGACAAGTTCCACGGCTTGGAGGACACCGAGACCCGCTTCCGTCGCCGCGAGCTCGACCTGATCGCCAACGAGGAGAGCCGCCGCGCCTTCCGCACCCGCGCCCGCACGATCTCCGAGCTGCGCCGCTGGCTCGACGAGCACGGCTTCATGGAGGTCGAGACGCCGGTCCTGCAGCCGCTCTACGGCGGCGCTTTGGCGCGGCCGTTCACGACCCACCACAACGCCCTCGACCGTGACCTCTACCTGCGGATCGCGACCGAGCTCTACCTGAAGAAACTCGTCGTCGGCGGCATCGACCGGGTCTACGAGCTCGGCAAGGACTTCCGTAACGAGGGCGTCTCCCACAAGCACAACCCCGAGTTCACGATGCTGGAGTGGTACGAGGCCTACGCCGACTACGAGAAGACCGCGCACGACCTGGAGATGCTGGTCGCCGAGACCGCCGAGCGGGTGCTGGGGACGACCAAGGTCCCGCGCGGCGAGACCGAGATCGATTTCAAGCCGCCGTGGCGGCGGATCACCCTGCGCCAGGCGATCCTCGAGCGGGCCGGGATCGACATCGTCGAGCACCCGACCCGGGAGGCGCTGGCCCAGGCAATGGGGACCGAGCCGGACCCGAAGGAGGGCTGGGGCAAGTTGGTCGACGGGCTGCTCTCGAAGGAGGTCGAGCCCGGGTTGATCCAGCCGACCTTCATCTTCGACTACCCGGTCGAGCTCTCGCCCTTTGCCAAGCGCCACCGCTCCGAGGAGGGGATGGTCGAGCGCTGGGAGGCCTTCGTCGGCGGCGTCGAGATCGCCAACTCCTTCACCGAGCTCAACGACCCGGATGAGCAGCGCCGCCGCTTCGAAGAACAGGCGGCGGAGGTCGAGCGCGGTGACGAGGAGGCCCAGCCCTACGACGAGGCCTTCGTCGAGGCGCTCGAACAAGGGATGCCGCCGACCGGCGGCGTCGGCCTCGGGATCGACCGCCTGGTGATGATGCTCACCGGCGCCAAGACGCTGCGGGAAGTCCTGCTTTTCCCCGCAATGCGGACCTGAACAAGTGGCGAGTTAGTGGTCCTATAGCGAGGTTAACTCGCCACTGGCGCGGCCCGGTCATACGGGAAAGTGACGAGTCTCGCGTGAAAAGTCGCTCTTAGCGCCCTAACTGCACCCGAAGCCGGACTTCGGCGCCCGGTAGAGTTAAGGGACAGATGGGCGCCTCCCGATAAAGGATCAAGGCGTCCGGCGGTACGAACCCGGGTATCTCGGGTTTGTTCAACAAGGAAGAGGTCTTCATTGTTCGAGCGATTCACTGAGAGGGCTCGCCAGGTCGTCGTCCTAGCGCAGGAGGAGGCCCGGACGCTCAAGCACAACTACATCGGCACCGAGCACATCCTGCTCGGACTGCTCCGCGAGGAGGAGGGCCTTGCTGCCCGCGTCCTCGAGTCGCTCGACATCACCGTCGAACGAGTGCGCTCTCAGGTGGTCCGGATCGTCGGCTCGGGCGAGGAGGTCACCTCCGGCCAGATCCCGTTCACCCCGCGCGCCAAGAAGGTCCTGGAGCTGGCGCTGCGCGAGGCGCTCTCCCTCGGCCACAACTACATCGGCACCGAGCACATCCTGCTCGGCCTGGTGCGTGAGAACGAGGGCGTCGCCGCCCGCATCCTGCTCGACTTCGACGCCGACTCGGACAAGATCCGCAACGAGGTCATCCGCATGCTCTCCGGCCCCGGCGGCCGCCGCCAGGGCGGTGGCGGGGGCGGCGCTTCCGGCGAGGGCAAAAAGTCTTCGAAACTGCTCGACCAGTTCGGGCGCAACCTCACCCGCCTCGCCGAGGAGGGCAAGCTCGACCCGGTGATCGGCCGCGAAACGGAGATCGAGCGGATCATGCAGATCCTCTCCCGCCGGACCAAGAACAACCCGGTGCTGCTGGGCGAGCCGGGCGTCGGCAAGACCGCCGTCGTCGAGGGCCTCGCCGCCCGCATCAACAAGGGCGAAGTCCCGGAGCTGCTGAAGAACAAGCAGATCTACACGCTCGACCTGGCCGCTCTCGTCGCCGGCTCCAAGTACCGCGGCGAGTTCGAGGAGCGCCTGAAGAAGGTGATGAAAGAGATCACCCAGCGCGGCGACATCATCCTTTTCATCGACGAGCTCCACAACCTGGTCGGCGCCGGCGCCGCCGAGGGCGCGATCGACGCGGCCTCGATCCTGAAGCCGGCCCTGGCCCGCGGCGAGCTGCAGACGATCGGCGCTACCACCCTCGACGAGTACCGCAAGTACCTCGAGCGCGACTCGGCGCTGGAGCGCCGCTTCGCCCAGATCAAGGTCGACCAGCCCTCGCCCGAGGACACGGTGAAGATCCTCGAAGGGCTGCGCGAGCGCTACGAACAGCACCACCGGGTGACGATCCGCGACGACGCCCTCGAAGCCGCCGCCGAGCTCGCCGACCGCTACATCTCCGACCGCTTCCTGCCTGACAAGGCGATCGACCTGATCGACGAGGCCGGCTCGCGGATGCGCATCAAGTCGATGTCGACGCCGCCCGTGTACCGCGATCTCGAGGAGGAAATCGAGACGACGCGGCGCGAAAAGGAGGCCGCGATCGAGGCCCAGGAGTTCGAAAAGGCCGCCAACCTGCGCGACACCGAGCGCCAGCTGACCACCCGCAAGCGCCAGCTCGAAGACGAGTGGGCCGAGGGCGAGAACGGCGAGCGGCCCGAGGTCGGCGAGGAGGAGATCGCCGACATCGTCTCGATGTGGACCGGCATCCCGGTCTTCAAACTGACCGAGGCCGAGACCAAGAAACTGATCCGCATGGAGGAGGAACTCCACAAGCGGGTGATCGGCCAGGTGGTGGCGATCACCGCCGTCTCGAAAGCGATCCGCCGCTCGCGCGCCGGGATCAAGGACCCGAAGCGGCCGGCCGGCTCGTTCATCTTCCTCGGCCCCTCCGGGGTCGGCAAGACCGAGCTCGCCCGCACCCTCGCCGAGTTCCTCTTCGGCGACGAGGAGTCGATGGTCCGGATCGACATGTCCGAGTACATGGAGAAGCACGCCGTCAGCCGCCTGGTCGGCTCGCCCCCGGGCTACATCGGCTACGACGAGGGCGGCCAGCTGACCGAGGCCGTGCGGCGCAAGCCGTACAGCGTGCTGCTGCTCGACGAGATCGAGAAGGCGCACCCGGACGTCTTCAACATCCTCCTGCAGATCCTCGAGGACGGGCGCCTCACCGACGCCCAGGGTCGCACCGTCGACTTCCGCAACGCGATCGTGATCATGACCTCGAACATCGGCGCCGGCGAGATCGCCAAGAACACCTCGATCGGGTTCACCGTCGCCGACGAGACCGGCATGTCCTACGGCGACATGAAGAACCGGATCATGTCCGACCTGAAAAAAGTCTTCCGGCCCGAGTTCCTCAACCGGATCGACGAGGTGATCGTCTTCCACAAGCTCGCCAAGGAAGAGGTCAAGGAGATCATCGACCTGATGATCAACCGGGTCCGCGTCCAGGTCGCCGAGCACGAACTGCAGCTGGAGCTGACCGACGAGGCCAAGGACCTGCTGGTCGACAAAGGCTGGGACCCGTCGATGGGTGCCCGCCCGCTGCGCCGGGCGATCCAGCGCTACATCGAGGACCCGTTGGCCGACGAAGTCCTGCGCCAGGGCGAGATGACCCCCGGCTCGACGGTGATGGTCAGCCGCGACGAGAGCGGCGACGAGGAGGACAAGCCGCTCAGCCTCGAGATCATCGCGCCGAAGAAGCCGAAAGCGAAAGCGGTAGAGAAGCCGGAGCGCGAGAAGGTCGGCGTCGGGGCGAAGAAGGACGACGCCGAGGGCGAGCCCGAGGGCGACGCCGGCGACGGCAGCGCCGACGAGTCCTAGACCGAGGCGCATCGTGAAGGAGCCGGGCCGGGCCGCGATCGGTACCTGGAGCGGAGGGCGGTTCCTCCGCTTCGGGGAGGCGATCGCCGAGGAGCGGCTGGAGGCGCTGCTGCGTCCGGGCGACGGGATCGAGACCGTCCTGACCGCCGACGCCTATGGGCAGGGCGAGGCGGACCGGGTGCTGGGGCGGGCGCTTACCGGCGTTCCGCGCGACGACTACTGCCTGATCGGCGCGGTCGGCCATGACTTCTACGAGGGCGAGCGGGATGGGCCGAAAGGCTTCCCCCGGTTCACGGACCCCCGCCTACGTGGCCCTGACCAGTACGCCGACTACCTGCGAATGGCGACCGAGAAGAGCCTGGAGCGGACCGGCGCCGGCGCCTTCGATCTGCTGCTGCTCCACAACCCCGACCGGATCGGCTACTCGAGCGAGGTGGTCTGGGAGGCGATGGCGGCGCTGCGCGACGAGGGCCTGGCGGCGCGGATCGGCGTCGCTCCGGGGCCGGCCAACGGCTTCACCCTCGACCTGATCAGCTGCCTCGAGCGCTTCGGCGAGGCGATCGATTGGGCGATGATCATCCTCAACCCGTTCGAGCCCTGGCCCGGCGAGCTCTGCCTCGACGCTGCGGCAAAGCACGACGTCAAGATCCTGACCCGGGTCGTCGACTACGGCGGCATCTTCTGGGGCGACGTGCGGCCAGGGATGGAGATGGCCGAGCACGACCACCGCAAGTTCCGCCCCGAGGGGTGGATCGAGGCCGGACTCGAGAAGCTCCACCGCCTGCGCCCGATCGCCGAGCGCCGCGACCTCACCCCGATGCACCTCGCCTGCCAGTGGAACCTCGCCCACCCGGCGGTCGAGTCGGTGGCCCCGACCCTGATCCAGGAGATCGGCCCGGGGGCGCGCCAGATCGAGGACAAGCGCGCCGAGCTGGCCGCTCTCCCCGACCAGCGTCTCAGCGACGAGGAGGTAGCCGAGATCCGAGCTATCGGCGACAACGCCAACTGCATGGCCCTGAAGGGCGCCAGCGCGGAACACGAGGGCGAGGAGCGCCCCGACCGCTGGCCCCTAACCGACGACCTGGCCGCCGTCGGAACCCGCTGGGGCATCGACCCCCAACGCGACCTCTCGCGTCTCATTAGCTGAGAGACAGAGCGCACTCGTAGGGAGGGGTGGGTGTCCTCTGACCTCCCTGGGTTGCCGGCCTCTAAGCAGCCGTCTCTCGCCAAGTGATCTGTGCCGGCAAGAGGACGCCGGTCGGCCAGAGGACACCCACCCCTCCTATCAACACGTTCTGGCAGACGGCGTGGACCAGAGCGTGTGGGGGAGGGGGTCGGTGCCGACCCCCTGTACAGGCAAGACCTTCGTCCTGAGTCGTCTATAGCTTCGCCCCCGCATGAGGATCACCGATGCGAACCGGAAGTGGTGGACGTTGGCGGGGGCTTGTGCTGGGCTGTTCCTGCTGATGCTGGATTCGACCGTGGTGGCGCTGGCGCTGCCGGCTATTCGGCACGATGTAGACGCGAGCGCGGAGGGGCTGCAGTGGGTGATGAACGGGTACCTGCTGACGATCGCGGTGCTGGTGGTGACCGCCGGGCGGCTGGGGGACATGTTCGGGCGCAAGCGGGTCTTCCTCGCCGGGATGGTCTTCTTTGCGATCGGCTCGGTCGTCTCCGGCGCCTCCGGCAGCCAGGACATGCTGATTCTCGGGCGCGTGCTGCAGGGGATCGGGGCGGCGCCGATGCTCTCGCTCTCGCTGGCCCTGGTCTGCAACGTCTTCCCGAGCGCGGAGCAGCCGCGGGCGCTGGGGATCTGGGCGGCGGTCTCGGCGGTGGCGCTGGCGATCGGGCCGCTGGCCGGCGGCGTGCTGATCGAACTCGACTGGCGGGTGATCTTCTGGATGAACCTGCCGGTCTCCGCTCTGGGGATCGCGATCACGCTGGCGGCGGCGCCGGAGTCGACCGACCCCGGCGCCGGCAGCCGGATCGACTGGCTGGGGCTGGGGGCACTCAGCGTCGGCCTTACCGCCGTGGTCCTGGCATTGGTTCAAGCCGACGCCTGGAGCGCCGAGGCGGTCGTCGCCCTCGCCGTCATCGGCCTCCTCGCGCTCGCCGCCTTCTGGGTGATCGAGCACCGCGTCCGTGCTCCGATCGTCGAATTCGCCCTTTTCCGCAACGGGCCCTACTTCGGCGCCAGCGCCGCCGCCTTCGCCCTCGTCGGCGCCTACTGGGCGGTGATGTTCTTCCAGCCGCAGTACCTGCAGGATGTCCGCGGCCACTCGCCGATCCTCAGCGGCCTGATGATCCTGCCGGTGACCGTGCCGATGATCTTCGTCTCGCCCTTCTCCGGCCGCCTGATCAAGCGCTTCGGCGCCCGCCGCCTGATGACCACGGGCATGGTCTGCGGCCTCGTCGGCCTCCTCGTCCTCACCCGCCTCCAGTCCGACAGCTCCTACCTGCTCCTGCTGGTCGGCTACCTCCTCTTCGGCATCGCCCTCGGCCTCGTCTACGCTCCGATGTCCACCGCCGCGATGGCGGCAATGCCCGCCGACAAAGCCGGCATAGCCTCCGGCGTCCTCGCGATGGACCGGGTCCTGGCCGGCGCCGTAGCCCTGGCGGCAACCGGCGCCGTCTTCCACGCCCTCTTAGGCAACGGCCACTCCTTCGCCGCCTCGGTGGCGGGCTCCACCTGGGTAGCCGTAGCTCTCACCGCCATAGGCACGGCGCTCACCTGGGCCTACGTCCGCGATCCAGGCCAGCCGGTCCCGGAGAACCAGCACCACATGCATCACCGCCGCTTCCACCTCTAACCCGAAGCGCCTGAAGGAGGGACCCGGTGCTCCTC
>DASTGL010000138.1:0-2037 GCA_035719145.1 Solirubrobacterales bacterium | reverse complement strand
GTCTACGGGAGATCCAACCGGATCGGACCCGAGCTCCGCATGACCCGATCAACCCAAAAGGACTAGTCCGAAGTGACTAGTCCTTTCAGGGGTCCGGCTTGGGGCAGGCTCAGGCGGACTTCTTCTTCTTCGCCTCGGGCTCGCGCGGCACGAGGGTCGGGTTCACGTTGTCGCTGACCACCTCACCGGTCACCACCACCTTGGCGACGTCCTCACGAGACGGCACGTCGTACATCACGTGGAGGAGGACCTCCTCGATGATGGCGCGCAGGCCACGGGCGCCGGTGCCGCGCATCATCGCCAGGTCGGCGACCGCGTCGACCGCGTCCTCGGTGAACTCCAGCTCGACCCCGTCGAGGTCGAACAGCTTCTGGTACTGCTTCACCAAGGCGTTGCGGGGCTCGGTGAGGATCTGGACCAGCGCCTCGCGGTTGAGCTTGTCGACGGTGGCGATCACCGGGAGCCGACCGATGAACTCGGGGATCAGGCCGAACTTGAGGAGGTCCTCGGGCATCACCTCGGAGAAGATCTTCTCCATGTCGCGCTCCTCCTTGGTGGGGAGGCTCGCGCCGAAGCCCAGGGTCTTCTTCCCGATCCGCTGCTCGACGATGTGCTCGAGCCCGGCGAAGGCGCCGCCCACGATGAACAGGATGTTCGTCGTGTCGATCTGGATGAACTCCTGGTGCGGGTGCTTGCGGCCGCCCTGCGGCGGGACCGAGGCGGTGGTGCCCTCGAGGATCTTCAGCAGCGCCTGCTGCACGCCCTCGCCGGACACGTCGCGGGTGATCGACGGGTTCTCGGCCTTGCGGGCGACCTTGTCGATCTCGTCGATGTAGATGATGCCGGTCTCGGCCTTCTTGACGTCGTAGTCGGCGGCCTGGATGAGCTTGAGCAGGATGTTCTCGACGTCCTCGCCGACGTAGCCGGCCTCGGTGAGCGCGGTCGCGTCGGCGATCGCGAAGGGGACGTTGAGCATCCGGGCGAGGGTCTGTGCGAGGTAGGTCTTGCCGCAGCCGGTCGGGCCGATCACCAGGATGTTGGACTTGGCCAGCTCGACGGCCTCGTCGGCCTTGTGCCGCTGGGTGCCGGCGACGACGCCCGCCTGGACCCGCTTGTAGTGGTTGTAGACCGCAACCGCGAGCGCCTTCTTGGCCGTCTCCTGGCCGATGACGTACGAGTTCAGGAACTCGAAGATCTCGCGCGGCTTGGGCAGCTCCTCGAGGCCAACCTCGGTGCCCTCGCTGAGCTCCTCCTCGATGATCTCGTTGCAGAGGTCGATGCATTCGTCACAGATGTAGACACCCGGACCTGCGATGAGCTTCTTGACCTGCTTCTGGCTCTTCCCGCAGAAAGAACACTTCAGCAGGTCGCCTCCGTCACCGATGCGTGCCACAGGCACGACTCCTCACGACTCAGGCCGGGACGTCCCACCGGCTGCTTGTGCGGCTAGCTTTCCTCGAACTCGAAGGTACCCCGTCGCGCCCCCAAATGGGACAGGACACGGCGACTCCCTCGCCCCCGGTGGGGACGGGCCCTGCGGGGACGAGGGAGATGCTCACGCGGGGGCCAGCGTTCCCTTCCGGGACTCCAGGATCGCGTCGATCAGGCCGTACTCGACCGCCGCCTCCGCGGTGAGGATCTTGTCCCGGTCGATGTCGCGGCTGACCTGCTCGACCGACTTGCCGGAGTGCTCGGCGATCATCTTCTCGAGCAGCTCGCGCATCCGGAGGATCTCGTTGGCCTGGATCTCGATGTCGGAGGCCTGGCCGTAGGTGCCCTCGGTGTAGGGCTGGTGGATCAGGATGCGGCTGTTGGGCAGCGCCAGCCGCTTGCCGGGGGCGCCCGCGGCGAGGAGGACGGCCGCGGCCGAGGCCGCCTGGCCCAGGCACACCGTCTGCACGTCGGACTTGATGAAGTTCATCGTGTCGTAGATCGCCGTCAGCGCCGTGAACGAGCCGCCCGGGCTGTTGATGTAGATCTGGATGTCCTGGTCGGGGTTCATCGACTCCAGGCACATGAGCTGGGCGATGACCGCGT
>DASTGL010000137.1:0-3822 GCA_035719145.1 Solirubrobacterales bacterium | reverse complement strand
CACGACCGCTGGTTCCTCGAGGCGGTCGGTACCTCGGTGCTGGAGCTGGAGGGGCAGCGTGCCCGCTTCTTCGCCGGCCCCTGGCACGCCTGGCGCCAGGAGCAGGCGGCGCGGCAGATCGCCCTCGGCAAAGCGATCGAGCGCCAGCAGGCGGAGATCGAGCGGATGGAGCGCTTCGTCGAGCGCTTCCGCTACAAGGCGACGAAGGCGCGCCAGGCCCAGTCGCGGGTCAAACAGATCGAGAAAAAGAAGCGCGACGGACCGCGGGCAGAACGCCGCGACACCCGCAGCCTGCGCTTCCACTTCAAACCGCCGGAGCGGCCCGGACGGGTCGTCCTGAAAATGGTCAACGGGACGCTCGAGGTGCCGGGGCGGACGCTGCTCGCCGGCGCCAACCTGGAAATCGAGCGCGAGGAACACGTCGTCCTCGTCGGCCCGAACGGCTCCGGCAAGACGACCCTGATCGAGACCCTGGCGGGGCAGCGCGAGCCGGCGACCGGCAGCGTCCGCACCGGCCACAACGTCAAGGTCGGTTACCTCTCCCAGCACGCCGACACGGCGGCGGGCTCGGGGACGATCCTCGACGCCGCCAAGCGCGAGACCGGCCTCAATGAGAACCAGGCGCGGGCGCTGCTCGGCGGCTTCCTCTTCTCGGGCGGGGACGTCGACAAACAGCTCTCCAACATCTCCGGCGGCGAGCAGCGGCGGCTCTCGCTGGCGATCCTCGTCGCCTCCGGCGCCAACGTCCTCATCCTCGACGAGCCGACCAACCACCTCGACATCGAGAGCCGCGAGGCGCTCGAGGACGCGCTGATCGAGTTCGAGGGCTCGGTGTTGCTGGTATCCCACGACCGGGCGCTGCTGGAGGCGGTCGGCAGCCGCACCCTCGTCTGCGAGGGCGGCGAGCTGAAGAGCTATCCCAGCGGCTGGGCCGAGTACCAGCGGCGCCGCGACGAAGCCGAGGCGGAGGTCGTCTCGGCGGCGAAAGCGGCCTCGGGAGGCGGCGGCAAGAAGTACAGCGCGACGAAGCCGGCCCAGAAAGCGGCGCGCAAGGCGGCGAAGCTGGAGCAGCGGATCGAGCGGGCCGAGGCGAAGCTGCAGGAGCTGGAGGACGAGCTCGCCGACCCCGCCGCCTGGTCAAGCCCCGGCCGGGTCGAGCGGGCGACCAAACGCCACGCCGAGGCGAAGGCCGAAGTCGAAGAGCTCTACGCGGAGTGGGAGCAGGCCCAGGCCGCCGCAGAGTCCACCGCCTAATCCGAACTGCATCAACTTGTACTCCTGCTGGGTGTAGAAGTTGATGCAGTTCGGGTTCAGGTCAGGGGCCGCTCCAAAACTACTCGCGTGTCGCGGGCCGGGGCCAGGGTGATGTTGCGGACCTTGACCCGTTCCGGCTTCGGGTCTACCGGCCGCAGCTCGGCCCGTTCGACGAACTCGCGCAGGATCGTCCGCATCTCGTATTCGGCGAAGGCGGCGCCGATGCAGCGACGGATGCCGCCGCCGAACGGGATCCAGGCGTAGTTGTCGGCTTTGCCGTCGAGGAAGCGCTCGGGCCGGAACTGCTCCGGTGCGGGGAAGAGGTCCTCGCGGTAGTGGAGGGCGGCGATCGCCAGCAGGACGAACTGCCCGGCTGGCAGCTCGTAGCCGCCGATCGTCGCCGGCGCCTTCAGCTTGCGGGCGACGTCGACGATCACCGGCCGCGCCCGCAGCGTCTCTTTGACCGTCGCGCCGAGGTACTCCCCGTCGCCGGCCGCCAGAGACTCACGCAGCTTCGCCAGCACCGCCGGGTTGCGGACCAGCCGCTCGACCGCCCAGGCCAGCCCGGTCGCCGTCGTCTCGTGGCCGGCGCCGAGCACCGTCACCATCTCGTCGCGCAGTTCCTGGTCGCTCATCGGCTCGCCGTCCTCGTCCCGCGCGCCCATCAGCAGCGAAAGGACGTCGTCGCGCTCCTCGTGCCCGGGTTCTGCCCGCCGCAGCCGGATCTCCTCGTAGATGAACTCGTCGAGCGCCGCGCGCGAGCGCAGGAAGCGCGGCCAGGGGCTGCCGGGCCCGAGGTTGCGGCGCAGCATCGGGAAGGAGGTGATGACGCCGACCCGCTTGGCGAAGTCCTCGATCAGCCGCTCGAAGCGCGCCAGCCGCGCCTCGTCGTGGACGCCGAAGACGGCGCGCATGATCACCGCCAAGGTGATCCGCTGGGTGTGAGGCCGCAGCGCGAACGGCTCGCCGACCGGCCAGCTCTCCATCTCCCGGCGGGTCATCGCCACGATCAGCTCGCCGTAGCGCGTAACCCGATCGCCGTGAAACGGCGGTAGCAGCAGCTTGCGCTGCCGCATGTGCGGCTCGTCGTCGAGAGTGAGGACCGAGTTCGGCCCCAGCGCCGGCTCCAGCACCGTCGCGTTCGCCTCGCCGGCATGGAAGTCGGCCGGATCCCCGGTGAAGACCGCTTTGACCAGGTCGGGCCGCGTCACGTAGACGATCCGCCCGAAGAAGGGAAAGCGGACGGTGAAGATGTCCCCGAACCGCCGCTGTTCGCCCGAGAGGAAGCCGAGCGGGTTGCGCGCGTAACGGACCGCCTGCGCCCACGCCGGCCTCTTCGATCCCGGCGGCAGCATCGCTAGAAGACGATCGTGCGGTCGCCGTCGAGTAGGACGCGGTCGTCGAGGTGGGCCATCACCGCTCGGGCCAGGACGAGGCGCTCGATGTCGCGGCCGATGCGGATCATGTCGGCGACCTCGTCGCGGTGGTCGACCGGCTCGACGTCCTGGGCGATGATCGGGCCGGCGTCGAGCTCGGCGGTGACGTAATGGGCGGTGGCGCCGATCAGCTTGACGCCGCGCTCATAGGCGCGGTGGTAGGGATCGGCGCCGACGAAGGCGGGGAGGAAGCTGTGGTGGATGTTGATCGCCGGGGCCGCGAGGCTGCGGAGGAAGTCCTCGGAGAGGATCTGCATGTAGCGGGCGAGGACGAGCAGGTCGACGCCGTCGACCAGGTCGAGGATCTGGCGCTCGGCCTCCGTTTTGGTCGCCGGCTCGACCGGGATGTGGTGGAAGGGAAGCCCGACCGCCTCGACCTGGTCGCGGTGGTCGGGGTGGTTGGAGATGACAGAGGCGATCTCGCCGCCGAGGTCGCCGTTGCGCCAGCGCCAGAGCAGGTCGGAGAGGCAGTGGTCCTCGCGCGAGACCATCACCGCGACCCGCCTGGTCCGGCCGGTCTCGTGGAACGCGTAGTCCATTGCGAACGGCTCGCCGATCTCGCGCGCGAAGCGCATCTCCAGGCCCTCCTGCTCTGCATCTGGAATCCGGTCGAAGACCATCCGCATGAAGAAGCGCCCCTCGGCGCTCGAGTGCTGGTCGACGTCGACGATGTTGAGCCCGGACTCGGCGAGAAAGCCGCTGACGCGGGCGATCAGCCCCGGCTGGTCCGGGCAGGCCAGCAGCAGTCGTGAGGTCGGCGCCTCTCCCATGCGTCGATGATCGCGGATAGGCTGCTGACGATGCGGATTGCCGCCGTGCCAGACGGACCCGTCGAGCGCCTCGGGTTGCTCCTGGGCAAGCTGCCGACGCCGATCGGCGAGGCGATGTTCGCGATGCCGGTGGCGCGCTGCCTGCAGGTGGCGCAGCGGACCGGGATGCTGGCGGCGCTGGCCGAGGGGCCGCGGGAGGCGGGCGAGCTGGCCGAGCACCTGGGGCTGCAGGAGACCGGGACGGCGCGCGTCCTCGACGTGATCGCCTCGCTCGGGCACGTGCGCCAGAACCCCGACGGCCGCTACGAGATGACCAAGAGCGGGCGGCCCTGGCTCGACCCGCGCTCGGACACCTACCTCGG
>DASTGL010000136.1:0-3353 GCA_035719145.1 Solirubrobacterales bacterium | reverse complement strand
AGCGGCTTCGACGATGCGGCGGCGTCCGAAATCCTCGAGCTGGGCCGCCACGAGAAGGTGCGGGCGATCGGCGAGACCGGGCTCGATTTCTACCGCGAGTACGCGAGCCCGGACGAGCAGCGGCGCGCCTTCCGCGCCCAGATCGAGATCGCCCGCGAGCTCGGGCTGCCGATCGTGATCCACGCCCGCGACCGGGAGGGGGAGACGAGTGCGATCGACGAGATCTTCGCCACCCTCGACGCCCACGCCGGCGACGCGAACGTGATCCTCCACTGCTTCTCGGCCCCGCAGCGGGTCGGCGACGCGGCCGAGCGCGGCTGGTACTGCTCGTTCGCCGGCAACGCCACCTACCCGAACGCGAACGAGCTGCGCTTCGCGGCGGCGAAGGTGCCGGAGGACCGGATCCTGGTCGAGACCGACGCGCCCTACCTGGCGCCGCAGCCGATGCGCGGCAAGCGCAACCAGCCGGCCTTCGTGACCGAGACCGCGGAGGCGATCGCCGCCGAGCGCGGCGTCTCCTACGAGGACCTGGAGCGGACGGTCGAGGCGAACGCGCGCGCCCTCTTCGGCTGGTAGCGCGTGGTGCGCCTGGGGCAGAACTTCCTCGCCGATCCCAACCTGCTCGACGCGATCGTCCGCGACGCCGAGCTGGGGCCGGAGGACCTGGTGCTCGAGGTCGGGGCGGGGGAAGGGGTGTTGAGCGAGCGGCTCGCGGCTGCGGCGGCCCACCTGCACACGGTCGAGATCGACCGCGCGTTGGCGCCGGCGTTGGAGCCGATCGCGTCGCTGCCGAACGTCTCGCTGCACTGGGGCGACGCGATGAAGCTCGACCTCGCCGCCCTGCGGCCGCAGCCGACGGCGATGGTCGCCAACCTGCCCTACTCGGTGGCGACGCCGCTGATCCTGCGCACGATCGAGCAGCTGCCGACCGTGCAGCGGTGGACGGTGATGGTGCAGCGGGAGATCGCCGACCGCCTGCGGGCCGGGCCGGGCAGCCGCACCTACGGCTCGCCGAGCGCGGTCGCGCAGCTCGCCTGCGAGGTCGAGCTGGTGCGGGCGGTCGACCCCGCCGTCTTCAAGCCGCGCCCGCGGGTCGACTCGGCGATCCTGCGGCTGCGCCGGACCGGGCCCGGTGCCGACGCCGAGACCCGGGAGCTGATCCGCGCCGCCTTCGCCCACCGGCGCAAGTCGCTGGCCCGCTCGCTCGAGCACGCCCGGCCGGGATCGCTGGCGCCCGCGAGGGCGGCGCTGGCCGAGCTGGGCCTGCCGGAGGACGCGCGGGCCGAGGCGCTGGCGCCGGAGCAATTCGCCGCCCTCTCCGCCAAGCTGCGCGCCTAGCCGATGCTCGTCCACGCCCCCGCGAAGCTCAACCTCTGCCTCTACCTTGGCCTGCCGCGCGAGGACGGGCTGCACGAGCTCTGCTCGCTGTTCGAGCCACTGGCGCTGGCGGACCTGATCGAGGTCGCGCCGGCAGAGCGCGACGAGGTGATCTGCCCCGGGGTCGAGGGGGAGAACCTGGCGGCGCGGGCGCTCGCCGGCCTGCGCGAGCGCGGCTGGGAGCGCGAGCCGCTGCGGATCGAGATCGAGAAGCTGGTGCCGGTCGCCGCCGGGCTCGGCGGCGGCAGCGGCGACGCTGCGGCGGTGCTGCGGCTGGCGGCGGGTGAGGTGGCCGACCTACCGCAGTTGGCGGCCGAGCTCGGGGCCGACGTCCCCTCGCAACTACGTCCCTCGCTCGCCCTGGTCCGCGGCGCCGGCGAGCGGGTCGAGCCGCTGCCCGAGCCGGCCGAGCACGCGGCGGTGCTGCTGCCCGGCGGTGGCGGCCTCAGCACCGCCGAGGTCTTCGCCGAGGCCGACCGGCTCGGGCTCGGGCGTTCCGCCGCCGAGCTCGACCAGCTGGCGGCGCAGCTGCGCGAGGCCGCCGGCGCCGGCGCCTCGCCGCTCGCCTACCCCGAGCTGCTGGTCAACGACCTCACCGACGCGGCCCTCTCGCTGCGCCCCGACATCGGCAACGCCCTCGACGCCCTGGCCGCCGCCGGCGCCCCCGTCGCCATCCTCAGCGGCTCCGGCCCGACCGCGGTCGGGCTCTTCCCGGACCTCCCGTCTGCCCGCGATGCCGCCGCCGCTACCGGGTATGAGGACGCAATCGTCTGCGCCGCCGGACACGCGAGACTCGAGCCATGAAGCTGCCGGGGGAGGGGGAGAACGAGGGGCCGATCACCCGCAAACGGATCGTCCTCGCGATCGCCGCCGTCGCCGTAGCGGTCGGCTACTTTTTCCTCAGCCGCGAGCTCGGCAGCCTCGACCTGCAGAACCTGCTCGAAGACATCTCCGACACGCTCGGCGCTTGGACCTACCTGCTGGTCGGGTTCTTCGCCTTCGCCGAGACCGGCGCCTTCGTCGGCCTGGTCGTGCCGGGGGAGACGGTGATGCTGCTCGGCGGCGCCGTCGCCGGCCAGGGCGCGATCGACATCTACCTGCTGATCGCGATCGCCTGGTTCTCCGCCTGGCTCGGCGACACCACCAGCTTCTTCCTCGGCCGCAAGCTCGGCCGCGAGTTCGTGATGAACCACGGGCCGAAGGTCGGGATCAGCCACGAGCGCTTCGAGAAAGTCGAGGACTACTTCGGCCGCCACGGCGGCAAGACGATCTTCATCGGCCGCTTCATCAGCCTCGTCCGCGCCTTCGCGCCGTTCATCGCCGGCAGCTCCGGGATGCAGTACCGGGCCTTCGTCCCCTACTCGATCCTCGGCACCGGCCTCTGGGCGAGCGCCCACATCCTCGTCGGCTACTTCTTCTCGCGCAGCATCGAGACGGCGGGCAAATACGCGGCCAAAGGGGCCTTCGCGCTGGCGACCCTGATCGTCGTCGTCGTCGCGATCGTCTGGCTCTACCGCCGCTTCCGCGAGCGGGAGAACCGGGAGGCGGCGGTGCGCTGGATGGAGGGGCACGGGGCGACGCGGTGGCTGGTCGAGCTCGGGCGCAAGCCGCAGTTCCGCTTCCTCTGGGACCGGGTCACGCCGGGCGGCACCTTCGGGCTCGAATTCACCTCGCTGATGGCGATCGTCGCGGTCGCCTCCTTCGTCCTCGTCGCCTACGCCGTCGTGCTCGGCGAAAACCCGGGGCCGACGCCGGGCGACGAAACCGCAGCGGAAATCGTCGAACACCTGCGCAGCGGCGCCCTCACCAGCATCGCCAAGGCGATCACCTGGCTCGGCGCCGGCGGGGTCGTCTCGGTGCTGGCGACGATCTGCGCGGCGCTGCTCGCCTGGCGCCGGCGCTGGACCGAGTTCTGGGTCCTGGTCGCGGGGATGGCGATCACCCAGACCGGGATCGACGTTCTCAAGGAGGTGGTC
>DASTGL010000135.1:0-6976 GCA_035719145.1 Solirubrobacterales bacterium | reverse complement strand
CGTCTCTTTCAGCTGGACGACGGTGGACATCCGCTGCCCGATCGCGACGTAGATGCAGATCAGGTCCTTGTCCTTGTTGTTGATGATCGTGTCGATCGCGATCGCCGTCTTGCCGGTCTGGCGGTCGCCGATGATCAGCTCGCGCTGGCCGCGGCCGATCGGGATCATCCCGTCGATCGACATCAGGCCGGTCTGGACGGGTTCCTCGACCGGCTGGCGCTGGACGACGCCGGGGGCTTTGAACTCGGCCGGGCGGGTCTCGGTGGTGGCGATGTCGCCGCGGTCGTCGAGCGGGCGGCCGAGCGGGTCGACCATGCGGCCGAGCAGCGCCTCGCCGACCGGGATCTCGAGCAGTTTGCCGGTCCGTTTGACCGTGTCGCCCTCCTCGATGTGTTCCCACTCGCCGAACAGCACGGCGCCGACGTTGTCGGACTCGAGGTTCAGCGCCAGGCCGGTGACCCCGTGCGGCAGGTCGAGCATCTCCAGCGCCATGCAGTTGTCGAGCCCGTGGATGCGGGCGATGCCGTCGGCGACGGACAGGACCGTCCCGACCTCGGTGAGGTCGGCGGAACCGGTCTCCAGTCCCTCGATCCGCTCTCGCAGGATGCTTGCGATCTCGTCGGGCTTGATCTCCATCGGGTGCTCTCTGCCTCCTTACGCCGCGGTGGCGACGCTCTTTCGAAGTTTCTCCAGGCGACTGCGGATACTCGCGTCCAGGACCATGTTGCCGACCTGCAGCACGATGCCGCCGAGGATGTCGTTGTCGACCCGGCTGGACAGGTCGACCTTCTCCCCGGTCTGGCGTTCGACCTCCTGGCCGATTTTCTCGACCACGGCCGAGTCCAGCTCGACGGCGCTGGTGACGGTGACGTCGAGGCGGCGGTTCTCGTGTTTCCAGAGCTCGTCGAACTCGCGCCGGATGCGGAAGACCTCCGTCATCCGGTGCTTGTCGACGAGCAGCTCGAGGAAGTTGATCAGCTCCGGCTCGGCGCCGGTGATCGCCTTCTCGATCCCCTCCCCCTTCTCCGAGGAAGAGAGATAGGGGCTGAAGAAGAAGACCTGCAGCTCGCGGTTGCGGTCGACGGCATCGGCGAACTGGCCGAGCTGCTGCTGCAGCGCGTCCAGCTTGCCTTTGTCGCGGCCCACCTCGAAGAGGGCCTCGGCGTATACGCGAGCGGCGTCGGCCATCGCTAGTTGTTGCTCTCCGAGCCCGAGAGGGTCGAGAAGTCGACCTCGCTGAGCGCCTCCTCGACGAGCCGTTTCTGGTCGTCGGGGTTGAGCGATTTGCGGGTCACCCGCTCGGTTGCGAGGACGGTGAGGTCGGCGACCTCTTGGCGGATCTGGTCGAGCGAGCGCCGCGTCTCCGCCTCGATGTCGCGTTTGGCGGCCTCGACCAGCTCCTCGCGTTTCTCCTTGCCCGCGGCAGCCGCCTCGGCTTCGGCGGTCTCGGCGGATTTGCGGGCGCGGGCCATGATGTCGTCGGCCTGCTCCCGCGCCTCGGCGAGCCGGGCCCGGTACTCGGTCAGCAGCTCGTCGGATTCCTTGCGCTGCCGTTCGGCGGCTTCGATCGACTCGCTGATCGTCTTCGCGCGTTTGTCGAGCGCTTCCTGGATCTTCGGGAAGGCGACCTTGCTCAACACCCACATCGTGAACAGGAAGAGGACCAGCGTCCAGATCATCAGGCCGAGGCCCGGGCTGACCAGGAAGCTGCCGCCGCTTTCCTCGCCCGCCTTCTCCGCGGCGAGCGGGAGCGCGCCTATGTAGCCGAGCAGCTCCATCGTCCTACGAGAGGAAGAAGGCGATGAGGCCGAAGATGAAGGTGTAGAAGGCGACCGCCTCGGTCAGCGCGAAGCCGAGCCAGCGGATGCTTTCCAGATCGCTTTTCATCTCCGGCTGGCGGGCGACCGACTCGATCTCCTTACCGAAGATGAAACCCACGCCGATGCCGGCGCCGATCGAACCGAGACCCGCACCGACGCCGAGGGCGATCGCTTTGCCGGCGCTTTTGACACCTTCGTCGGTGACTTCGGCGAGCGGCAGGGCAGTGAGATCCATCGAGATTGACTCCTTTTCTAGTGAGTGGCGGAGGTCGCTCCGCCGATGTAAATGGCGCTAAGCGTCGAGAAGATGAATGCCTGCAGGGTGGCCACCAGCCCGACCTCGAAGATGAAGAAGGCGAAGGCGAGCGGGAAGGTGAGCGCCCCGAGGGCCGCGATCCCAAGCAGCACCGCCAGGCCGCCGCCCATGAAGAGCAGCAGCAGGTGGCCGGCGAGGATGTTGGCGAAAAGACGAACGGAGAGGGAGATCAGCCGCACGAAGTGGGAGATCACCTCGATCACGAAGATCGCGCCCTTGCCGACCGGGCTCATCTCCTCCAGGCCCGGGGGCAGCCAGCTCTTGAAGTAGGGGATGAAGCCCTTGGCGCGGATGCCCTCGACGTGGTAGCTGAGCCAGACCACGAGGGTGAGGACGAGCGGGATCGCGATGTTGGCGGTGGCGGCGTAGATCGCGAAGGAGGGGACTTCGAGGCCGAAGAGGGTGAAGTGGTGCTCGGTGTTGGTCGGCAGCGGCAGGAAGCCGAGCATGTTCGAGAACCAGATCCAGAAGAAGAGGGCGCCGATGAAGGGGAACCATTTGCGGGCCAGCTCGCCGTGGAGGCTGCCGCCGGTGATCGTGTTTTTGGTCAGGTCGTAGGCGACCTCGACCGCGGTCTGGACCCGGTTCGGTTTCTGCTGCATCCGCCGCGCGATCCAGACCATCGTGGCGATCGTCAGGGCACTGGCGAGGACCAGGTAGAGGACGGCCTTGTTGATGCTGAGGTCGATCCCGGCGATGTGGATCGAGACCCACGGTTCGAGTTTGAACTCGTTCTGCGGCTTGAACGCTTCGTTCTTGCCGGCGTTGCCGAAGATCAGCAGCAGCAGGATCGCGACCGCGAAATAGATGCCGAGCCCGATCAGGACCTTGGCTTTGGTGCTCATGCCGTCGCGCTGCGGGGCGCCGCCCGGCGCCGTGACCGTGGCCGACTCCATCGCTACGCAGCCCCCTGGCCCTCAGGCTGCTCGAGCAGGTGCGAGATGCCCTGCGCGGCAAAGGAGATCGTGAACAGGGCCGCCAGCAGCACTGCCGCGGCCAGCCCCGACTCCCGTTCGACCAGGCCGACCAGGAGGACGACGGTCGCCATCAGCCAGACCCTGCCGAGGGTGGTTCCGGCGACGATCCCCATCGCCTTCTGGCGGTTGCCGGCGGCGAGGTGTTCGCGCATCCGCCGGCTGGCCAGCATCTGCAGGCCCCGCTGCGCGAGCCAGACGGCAGCCGCCGCGGCGTATCCGAGCAGGGGGAACCCGCCGAGCAGGAAAATTGCGAGCGCGGCAGCGAGCGCGATGAGGTCGACGTACTTGGGAGGAGACATTGGGTCGGATACTGCAAAGAAACGCCCGGCTCGGGGCAGAGCGGGCGGGTCCGCGACTATATCCGATAGGGCCGCTGAATGGCTTTGTGAAGCCAGTTCGTGAGGGTTGACACTACCGTCAGGACTGCCCTTCCAGCGCCGCCTGCTCCTTTACCCGGCGGGCGGCCTTGGCGTAAGCGATCATTCGGTCGCGGCGGCCGATCGCCAGGACGACGCTTTTCGCCGGCGCCCCATCGCTCGGCTCATTGCGGTAGACGAAGCGGTAGCGGGGTTTCCCTTTCCACCCGGGTTCGTCGAAGCGGATCTTGCGACAGCCCTTCAGCACGCGGGGAGGTTTATCTCCCATCAGCTCGCCGCGATGCGGGTTGCCATGTAGATCGATGACGATCCGCGCGACCTGGCGCTTTAGAGAACCGTCGAGAGCATTCGCGTCGGCGGTCGCCTCTGCCAGGGCTTCGACGGAATGTCCTTCAGCGCCGGGGGAGCTGGTCAACGAACTCCCCCATCCCGATTTCCGTCAGGAAGTCGCCGGCACTCAGCCGGCTGCCCTCGCTCCCCGCGAGCCGCTCCTGGAGAAAAAGCGCCAGTCCGGCGTTCTCCAGCTCCTCTTCTAGCTCCTCGATCCTCTCTTTGGCCGCCACGAGGTCAACCGTGGGAATCAGAGACGCGGACCCTTCCTGACCCCGGGTGATGATTCGAACCACATTGCTCTCCAGATCCGGTGAGGGGGTGCGGCGCGAGGAGGCTTTCTTCACTAGCCGCGGCAAGTTGCGTCGTGCCTCGCTAGTACCAAGCGCTACCGGTTTCCTGCCTCTCGCCGCTGCCATGCGCCAATAGTACCACTAGTTGTACAACTCACCCTGGCTCCGACAGTGGCGGCGACTCCTACTTCTTCAAGGCCTCGAACTCTCCGGTTTCAGGATCGATCGCGGGAAAGCTGCCGGTCTCGAGCTCTTGCTCAACCGCGGTGTTGACCTCTTGCAGCTCGGGTTCGGGGGCGCCGGCTTGGCGGCGCAGCGTGACCAGCTGGCGGAGGCGGGTTTGGCGGAGCTTGAGGATCTCCAATACCTCGACTAGGTAGATGCTGGCGGCCAGGGCGAGGAGGCCGAAGACGGCGATGACCGCGGTCCAGAAGACGTCGAAGTGGCCGTGGTTGTCGCTGTAGGGGACGAAGCGCAGGGCCAGGGCCAGGGCGGCCATGACCGCGGTCCAGCCGTAGAGGTAGAGCAGGGTGCGGCGCTGGGAGAAGCCGATGTCGGCCATCCGGTGGTGGAAGTGCCAACGGTCGGCTTTGTAGACGGGGCGGCGGTATTTGAGGCGTTTGGCGACGACGAAGCCGGTGTCGAGGATCGGCACCGCGAGGATGATCAGGGGGATGAAGAGGGCGATCACCGCGTTCGTCTTCAGCGCTCCCTGCACCGCCACTATCCCGAGCAGGTAGCCGAGCAGGTTGGAGCCGGTGTCGCCCATGAAGGTGCTGGCCGGCGGAAACCCCCAGCGCAGGTAGCCGAGGGCGGCGCCGGCGACCAGCGCGGCGAGGACGCCGGCGGCGGTGCGGTCGAGCGAGAGCGCGATCGTCGCCAGGGTCAGGCCCGAGATGACCGCGACCCCGGCGGCGAGCCCGTCGATGCCGTCGATCAGGTTGATCACGTTGATCATCGCCACGATCGCGATCACCGTGCCGACGTCGCCGAGGTGGACGACGCCGCCGCCGGGCAGGGTCAGCAGGTCGACGGTGCCCGGGGTGAGCCGGCCGAAGAAGGGGAAGGTGAAGTTGTCGACGGTCACCCCGACCGAGACCGGGATCACCACCGCGATCGTCTGTCCCAGCAGCTTCGCGGCGGCGTTGAGGTCGAAGACGTCGTCGAGCACGCCGACCCAGGCGATCGCCACGGCACCGATCAGGATCGAGTGGCTTTCGGTGTCCGCGGGCAGCCAGATCAGGCCGGCGACGAGGACACCGCCGAGGATTCCGAGGCCGCCCAGCTTCGGCGTCGGCACGGTGTGGAGCTTGCGCTCGCTGGGGTAGTCGATCGCCCCCACCCGCAGGGCGAGCCGCTTGGTCAGCGGCACCAGCAGCAGCGTCAGCAGCCCGGCGACGAAGAAGGCGAGGTAGGCGTCGGTGTCAGTGGGCATAGCGGCCGAACCAGAGGGTAAGCGCCATCAGGCCCCAGATCTGCCGGCTGAGGTCCTCCTGGCCGGACACATGCCGGTCGAGAATCGGCGTCACGGCGGCGGGATCGAGCAGGCCCTGGCGGGCGACGGCGCTCGGCGCCAGCACCTCGCGGGCGAACGGCTCCAGCGGGCCGCGCAGCCAGGCGGCGATCGGGATCGAGAAGCCTTGCTTGCGGCCGTGGAGGATCTCCCGCGGCAGCAGCGGCTCCAGCGCCTGGCGCAGCAGGCGCTTCTTGGCGAAGCCGCGGACTTTGAGGTTGGTCGGCAGCGAGAAGGCGAAGTCGGCGACCTCCGGGTCGAGGAAGGGGACGCGGAGCTCGAGCGAATGGGCCATGCTGAGGCGGTCGGTCTTGACCAGCAGGTCGTCGGCCATGTAGATGCCGAGGTCGACGTCCTGCATCCGCGCCAGCGGCTCGGCGCCCGCGGTTTCTACGTAGCGCTGGCGGTAGAGGTCGAGCGGGTCCCAGGCCGAGGCGCCGGGGCCGGCCAGCTCGGCCCGCGCTTGCGGCGAGAAGATCTCCTTCCAGCCGTGGTGGCGCTCCAGCGGCGGCAGCGCCGCGGCGCGGGCGAAGCGCTTGGCTTTGTAGTCGAAGCCGACGCGGTCGGTGCGGCTCGGCAACACCTCGGCCAGCGGCCGGGCGAGCGCGGCGAGGCGGCCGACCCGGCGCGCGAGCAGGTCGGCGACGTAGGTGTAGTAGCCGCCGAAGAGCTCGTCGCCGCCCTCGCCGGAGAGGGCGACCTTGACCTCGCCCACCGCCAGCTCGGAGACCAGATAGGTCGGCAGCGCCGAGGAGTCGCCGAAGGGCTCGTCGAAGGCCTCGACCAGCTTCGGCAGCAGCTCGACCGCGTCCGGGCGTACGACCAGCTCGTGGTGGTCGGTGCCGTAGCGCTCGGCCACCAGCCGCGCCCGCGAGAGCTCGTTGAAGCCCTCCTCCTCGAAGCCAATCGAGAAGGTGCGCAGCGGTTCGGAGACGTGGCGCGAGGCGAGGGCGGCGAGGCCGCCGGAGTCGACGCCGCCGGAGAGCAGGACGCCGACCGGGACGTCGGCGACGAGGTGGGCGCGGACGCTGTCTTCGAGCACCTCGCGCAGCTCGGCGGCCAGATCATCGGCCGAGCCGCCGCGGACCTCGCCGGCCGGCGGCGGCCCCGGCCGCGCGTAGCGGCGCAGCGCCACCTCTCCCCCCTCCCACGTCAGCAGATATCCCGGGGGCAGCTTGCGCGCCTCGCGAAAGATCGTCAGCGGCGCCGGGATCGAGTTGAAGGCGAGGTAGGCCGCAACCGCCTGCGGGTCGATCTCGCGCGAGAAGCCCGGCTGCTCGAGCAGAGCCTTCAGCTCCGAGGCGAAGCCGAGGCTCCCGCCGACGTGGCGGTAGTAGAGCGGCTTGATCC
>DASTGL010000134.1:0-5428 GCA_035719145.1 Solirubrobacterales bacterium | reverse complement strand
GACGTCGGCACCGAGACCGTGCCGGCGCTGGCGCTGGGGCGCGAGGCGGCCGAGCCGGGGATCATGCAGCGGCCCCAGCGCCGTCGCAGCGAAGGCCTGATCCGCCGCTCGATGCTGGTGCGCTCCTGGCTCTTCCTCGGCCTGATCGCCGCCGTCCTCGAGATGGGCGCCTTCTTCTACGTCCTCCTGCGGGCCGGCTGGAGCCCGAATGACCCGACGGGCGCTGGCACCCCGCTCCACCACGCCTACCAGCAGGCGACGACGATGACCTTCCTCAGCATGGTCGCCTGCCAGGTCGGCACCGCCTTCGCCGCTCGCACCGAACGCGCCTCACTGCGCTCGATCGGCGTCTTCTCCAACCGCCTGCTGCTCTGGGGGATCGCCTTCGAGCTGGCGCTGGCTGCGGCCCTGATCTACGTCCCCGTCTTCCAGGACCTGCTGGGCACGGCGGCTCTGCCCTGGAACTACCTGCTGGTCGTGCTGCCGTTCCCCTTCATCGTCTGGGGAGCTGACGAGCTGCGGCGGTGGCTGGCTCGACGGCGGGCGCCACGACCTGCGTCCCCGCCTCGCCCCGCGCTATCGCCAGGGCCTCGCTGAGGGCGCCGATCGCCGCCCGCTGCCCGGTCGCTTCGGTGAAGCGACAGGCGGCCTCGACCTTCGGTCCCATCGAGCCGGCGGCGAAGCTCAGCGAGCGCAGCTCGGCCGGCTCGGCCCGGTTGATCGGCCGCTCGTCGGGCTCGCCCCAGTCGCGGCGGACGGCGTCGACGTCGGTCAGCATCAGCAGCAGGTCGGCATCGAGGCGGCGCGCCAGCAGCGCCGCAGTGAGGTCCTTGTCGACCACGGCTTCGACCCCGTGCATGGTGCCGTCGCCGTTGAGGGCGATCGGGATGCCGCCTCCGCCGCCGCAGATGACCAGCGCCCCGGCGCCGACCAGGACCCGCAGGCTGCGGATCTCGGCGATCGCGTAGGGCTCGGGGGAGGGGACGAGGCGGCGGTAGCCGACGCCGTCGCGGCCGAGCGTCCAGCCGCGCTCGCGTCGCAGCCGCTGCGCCTCTTCGGCGTCGTAGATCGGGCCGATCGGCTTGGTCGGCGTCCGGAAGGCCGGGTCGTCGCCGGCCACCACGACCTCGGAGAGGACGCCGACGACGTCGCGCTCGGGCATCCGGTTGCGCAGGGCCAGCTCCAGCATGTGGCCGACCATGCCCTCGCTCTCGGCCCCGAGGACGTCGAGCGGGTAGGCCGGGACGTCGGGGAAGGACTCGTTCTGCAGCGCCAGCAGCCCGACCTGCGGACCGTTGCCGTGGGTGACCACTACTTCGTGCTCGGCAGCCAGATCGACGATCGCCTCGGCGGCGGTCTCGACGTTGCGGCGCTGGTTCTCGGCCGACGCGGTCTCGCCCCGGCGCAGGAGCGCGTTGCCTCCCAGTGCGAGCAGGATTCTCATGAGTCCAGGATGACCCCGCAGGGCCCTTCTCCCATCGGCCGAAGTCCACACTCCGCCTTGCGGGATTTCGCATCGCCAGTGGGCCTGCGAGACTTGCGCCGAGCGCGATGGGGAGCGAGGAGAAGCAGATAACGGTCGTCCTCGCCGACGACCACAACGTGATCCGGGCGGGGCTGCGGGCGATGCTCGAAGCGGAGGAGGGGCTGCGGGTGATCGGCGAGGCCGCCGATGCGCAGACAGCGCAGAAGCTGGTCCGCGACCGCAAGCCCGACGTCCTCGTCCTCGACCTGCAGATGCCCGGGGCCGAGCCGGCGAGCGACGTGCCGAAGCTGCGCGAGGAAGCGCCGGGGACGGCGATCGTCGTCCTCACCATGCAGGCCGACCCGCGGCGGGCGCGCGAGCTGCTCCGCGCCGGCGCCTCGGGCTACGTCCTCAAGCAGGCCGCCGAGCGCCAGGTGACCGCGGCCCTCCACACCGCCGTCGGCGGCGGCTCCTACATCGACCCCGAGCTCGGCGGCCAGGTCGCCCAGCTCGGCGCCGACCCGCTCGAGCAGCTCGGCGAGCGCGACCGCGAGCTCCTCCGCCTCCTCGCCCTCGGCCACACCAACCGCGAGATCGGCGAGAAGCTCTACCTCAGCGTCCGCGCGGTCGAGGTCAACCGCGCCAAGCTCCTCGAGAAGCTGGGCCTGGAGACCCGCCCCGACCTCGTCCGCTTCGCGATCGCCAACGGCGTCATCGACGCCGGCAGCGCTGAGTCGTAGAGGTTCTTCGGCTCGGGCTCGGGCCGCTCTTGTAGGGAGGGGTGGGTGTCCTCTGACCTCCCTGGGTTGCCGGCCTCTAAGCAGCCGTCTCTCGCCGAGTGGTCTGTGCCGGCAGGAGGACGCCGGTCGGCCAGAGGACACCCACCCCTCCTGGCCACACGTCCCGGCAGACGCCCGCCACGAGCCGTCTCTCCGCTCAAGCCACCTCTCCCCCTCCAGAAGCCGTGGTTCCTTGCGGACGTGGCAGCTCCGAAAGGAACCACGGGATCGCTGGAGCTAGCTGGAGATCGAAGTCGTGGTTCCTTTGTCGTCTATATCCGGACTAAGGAACCACGCGATCGCGTCCCGGAGCCCCAGCGTCATCCCGTGGTTCCTTTGTCGTGCAGGGCCGGACAAAGGAACCACGCGATGTGGCACTCCGATCCGGCGATGGGCAGTCGCCTAGAGAACGAACTTCTCGAGCAACGCGAGAATGATGAGGGTCTGTATCAGGAGGACCGCAGAGTCCATGCCAGCTTTCTGGTCGGGGGGAGACCGATAGTCGTAGGACTTATAGGCAAGATCACCAATCCTGTCAAGGCATATATGCGCTAATAGCGAATAGGACCTCATGTGCCCGCGGTCCTTCCAGCCTGACTCTTCTCTCAGCCTCCTGGGACAGGCAGTGAAAGCTATTCGCAGGGAGAAGGACTTGACTCAGGAACAGCTCGCGCAGCGGGCCGGTACCCACGTCACCTATGTAGGGCGGATCGAGCGGGGGGAGCGCAATCTCACTTGGACCGCACTGAGCAGGATCTGCGAGGGGCTGGGAGTGAAGAGGTCCAATCTGGTTCAGCGAGTAGAGGAGCTTGAACAGCAGCGGTAACGCCCCTCAGGCGGCCGGGGCTACCCTTCCCCGCGCTCAGGTGTCGATCAACCCGTTCGCCAGCGCATACCGCGTCAGTTCCGGGCGGCTCGACAGGCCCAGCTTCTGCTGGATGTGGGCGCGGTGGGTCTCTACGGTGCGGACGCTGAGGGTGAGCTGCTCGCCGATCTCGCGGTTGGTGTGGCCCAGGGCCATCAGCTTCAGGACCTCGGTCTCGCGGGGGGAGAGGACGGTCGCTTCCGCGGTGTCGTCGCTCTTGAGGCCGGCGGCGACGGCGGGGGCTAGGTGCTGGTTGCCCGCTGCGGCGGCGCGGACGGCCTCGATCAGCTCCAGGTGAGCGGAGTCCTTGAAGAGGTAGCCGTTGGCGCCGGCATCGAGGGCGCGGCGGGCGAGGGTGAGGTCGCGCTCCATCGTCAGCAGGACGATCTGCGTCTGCGGCGAGCCCTCGCGCAGCTGCGCCAGGGCGTCGACGGCGAGGCCGTCCGGCAGGTTGACGTCGAGGACCAGCACCCGCGGCTGCTGCTCGGCGACGACCGCCCGCCCCTCGGCGATGCTCCCGGCCTCGCCGACGACTTCGAGGTCGTCCTGGCCGCTCAGCAGCGCCTTCAGCGCCCCCCGCACGACCGCGTGGTCGTCGACGAGGACGACCGTCGTCTGCGGCTCCCCACTCACGCAGCCGAGCGTAACGCCTTGCGGTGCGCCCGCACTGACAGATGTAGGCGATCCCGGATGTTGCATCGCTGTCACCCGGAGACGATCCCCCTGAGGTTCCACAACCAGTCCGACCGGAGGGAGAGGGATCGATGGAAGGGATCGCGACGAAAGAGAGCGGCAACGGCGCCGCCGGCGCGGAGGCGCCGAAGCTGAAACGGAGCATGGGCATTTGGATGGCGACCGCGCTCGTGATCGGGAACATGGTCGGCTCGGGGATCTTCCTCCTGCCCGCCTCTCTGGCCGCCGTCGCCGGGCCGATCTCGATCTTCGGCTGGATCTTCACCGGGATCGGGGCGATGCTCCTGGCCCTCGTCTTCGCCCGGCTCGGCCGAGCGATGCCCCGCACCGGCGGGCCGTACGCCTACGCGCGGCGGGCCTTCGGCGACTTCATCGGATTCCAGACCGCCTGGGGCTACTGGATCGCCGCCTGGGCCGGCAACGCCGCGATCGCCGTTGCCTTCGTCGGCTACCTCGCCGTCTTCTGGCCGCAGCTCGGGACCGACAACCTTCTCGCCGCCCTGGTCGGGATCGGGGTGATCTGGCTGCTGACTGCGGTCAACGTGATGGGCACCCGCGAGTCCGGCGCCGTCCAGGTCGCGACCACGATCCTCAAGTTCGTGCCGCTGGCGGTGATCGGCGTCATCGGCCTCTTCTTCTTCAAGAGCTCGAACGTCACCCCGTTCGCGCCGCACGGCACCTGGAGCGCGATCTCCGCCGCCGCCCCGCTCACCCTCTGGGCCTTCATCGGCCTCGAGTCGGCGACCGTCGCCGCCGGCGAGGTCAAGGAACCGGAGAAGAACATCCCCCGGGCGACGATCTACGGCACCCTCGCCGCCACCGCCGTCTACATCCTCGGCACGATCGCGGTGATGGGCGTGATCCCCACCGGAGAGCTGGCCAACTCGACCAGCCCCTTCGCCGACGCGGCCGGCCAGATGTTCGGCGGCAGCTGGGACAAGATCATCGCCCTCGTCGCCCTCGCCTCCACCTTCGGCGCGCTGAACGGCTGGATCCTCCTGCAGGGACGGGTGCCGCTCGCGGCCGCCGAAGACGGTCTCTTCCCGGAGCAGTTCGCCAAGGTCCACGGCGAGCGCCGCACCCCGGTCTTCGGCCTCGTCGTCTCCTCGGTCCTGGTCTCCGGGCTGATGCTGATGAACTACACCAAGGGCCTGGTCGACGCCTTCACCTTCATCATCCTGCTCGCCACCCTGACCACCCTGGTGCCCTACGCCTACTCGGCCGCGGCCCAGGCGCAGCTCTACTTCACCGAACGCGATCTCTTCGAGCGCGGCCGCTTCGCCCGCGACACGATCGTCGCCGCGCTGGCCTTCGCCTACTCGGTCTGGGCGATCACCGGCTCGGGCAAGGACATCATCGCCAAGGGCTTCGTCCTGCTGCTGGCCGGGATCCCGGTCTACGTGCTGATGAAGTGGTGGCAGGCGAAACAGGCCGAAAGACAGGCCGCTGAACTTGTCGCGACGCCGACCCCAACCGCCACCCCTGGCCTACAGGGCGCGGTCGTCGCGATGAAGGAGTCCCGCTGATGACGGACACTCCCACCGCCGTCAAAGCCTCCACGCCATCCCCTGCTGGCGTGGGGGCGTCGCGGGCCTCAGCGTCGCGCGGCGAGACCACTGCGGTCTC
>DASTGL010000133.1:0-4847 GCA_035719145.1 Solirubrobacterales bacterium | reverse complement strand
TGGTGCCGCATACCGGGGTCGCCGCGATCGCCCGCCGGCCGCGCGTCGACCTCGACGTCGCCCTGGCGGACCCGGGCCCGGACCCGGCGGTCCTGCTCGAGCAGCCGCGCAACATGGGCAACATCGGCGCCTGCATCAGGGTGGCCGCCGGCGGGGGAGCCGCGGCCGTGATCGCCACCGGCGAAAACGACCCCTGGCACCCCGACGCGGTCCGCGGTGCCGCCGGGCTTCAGTTCGCGCTGCCGGTCGCCAAGGTCGAGGCGCTCCCGGAGAGCGACCGGCCGCTGCTGGCGATCGACCCCGACGGAGAGGAGCTGGCGCCAGGGCTGGTGCCGCCGCGGGCGATCCTCGCCTTCGGCACCGAGCGACACGGCCTCAGCGGCGAGGTCTTCGAGCGGGCGGAGGCGCGGGTCGCGATCCCGATGCGCGCGGGCGTCTCCAGCCTCAACCTCGCCACCTCGGTGGCGATCGTCCTCTTCTTCATGCGGCTGACTACGGATGCCGCGGGCAGGAGCCCGGCTTAGCGTCCGGAATTACATAAGGTCCCTTAAGCGCGAATCCCCGCGTACCCCAGTTTTGTCACCCGAAAGGACTGCAATGCCGCTCGCCGATATCAGCTTCGGGGAAATTCTCCTCGTAGCGCTGGAGATCTTCTTCTTCGTAGTTTGGATCTGGATCCTGATCACGATCCTCAGTGACCTCTTCCGCGACCACGAAATCTCGGGGTGGGCAAAGGCGGCGTGGGTCCTCTTCCTCGTCTTCATCCCCTTCCTCACCGCCTTGATCTACCTGATCGCCCGCGGCGAGGGGATGCGCGACCGCACGATCAAAGCCCAGGCCGACGCGAAAAAGCACTTCGACGAATACGTCCGCGAGACGGCCACGTCCACCTCTCCCGCCGAGGAACTCCACAAGCTCGCCGAGCTCAAAGACAAAGGCGCCATCAGCCCCGAGGAGTTCGACCGCGCGAAGCAGAAGCTCCTGGCTTGACGCGAATCTGAAAACTCCTGCAAGTGCAAGGAAACTTGCGGGTTATCGACCACCTTTGAGGCGGCGCAGGCCCTTCGCTAGCCTGCGCCGCCGTGCTGTTCAGCCCCTCTACGAGCGCGACTAGGCGTCGTGCCCTGATATTTGCCGCGCTGCTTTTGGCAGGTCTCTGCCTGCTGGCCGCTTCCTGGGCGGGCAGCGCTCCGGCGGAGACGCCGCAGGAAAAGCTGGAAGCGACGCGGGACAAGCTCGAAGGGGTGCGGGCGCACCAGAGCGCGCTGACCGAAACGATCGCCGAACAGAACCGGGCGATCGACTCGATGCTCGGCGAAGTCTCCGAACTGCGGCGCAAGCAGGCCGCGGTCGAGGCCGAACTGGAAGAAAAGCAGGCCGAACTGGATGCGGCGACGGCGGCGCTGGAAGCCGAAGAAGCGCATCTGGAAAAGGTCCGCGAAAAGCTCCAGCGCTCGCTCGGGATCCTCCGCGAGCGGGTCGTCGCGATCTACGAGTCCGGCTCGCCGGACGTCGTCAACGCGATCCTCGAATCAGAAGACTGGTCGCAGATGGCGGCGCAGACCGAATACCTGAACCGGATCCAGAGCTACGACGACGAAGTCGTCGAACGGGTGAAGACGTTGCGCGACGAAGTCCGCTCGGCGGTCGACAAGCTGGCGGCGAAGCGTGCGGAAATCGAAGCGGCGCGCGACGCGGTCGCCGCGATCGAGGAAGAAGTCACCGCCGCCCGCCAGGAAGCCGAGGCCCGCTTCGCCGAACTGAAGGCCGCCCAGGCGCAGCGGCGCGAAGCGCTGGAAGCGCTCGAGTCGCGCGAAGAAGCGCTCGGCAACAACCTCGCCGCGATCTCCGAACAGGTCGCCTCCGAAGGCGGCGACGCCACCTCCGGCCAGATGCCGGCGCCGCTCAACCCCGGGCAGGAAGCGCAGGTGATCTCCGAAAGCGAAGCCAGCGCCCCGGCCTCGGCGCCTGCCGCGGTCCAGGAAGCGATCGCCGCCGGCAACGCGATCGCCACCACCCCCTACATCTGGGGCGGCGGCCACGGCTCCTTCGAATCCGAAGGCTACGACTGCTCCGGCGCGGTCTCCTACGCCCTGCACGGCGGCGGCTTCCTCGAAAGCCCGCTCGACGCGACCGGCCTCGAGACCTGGGGCGAACCGGGCCCGGGCCAGTGGATCACCGTCTACGCCAACGCCGAACATGCCTGGATGGTGATCGCCGGCATCGCCTTCGACACCGTCGGCGGACCCGGCCCGCGCTGGCACGACCCCTGGGTCGACTCGCCCGAAGGCTTTGTCGCCCGCCATCCGGCCGGTTATTAACAACTTCGTCACGGCCGTCCCGTAGGCTGGCGCGGCGTGGAACCGATCTCCTACTTCCAGGCGATCGTGCTCGGAGCCCTGCAGGGGATCGCCGAGCCGTTCCCGATCTCCAGCCTCGGCCACGCGGTGATCGCGCCGAAGCTGTTCGGCTGGAACATCCACCAGAACGACGAGTTCTTCCTCGCCTTCCTCGTCGCCACCCACTGCGCCACCGCGCTGGTGCTTTTCGCCTTCTTCTGGCAGGACTGGAAGCGGATCATCGCCGGCTTCGTCCGCTCGGTGCGCGGGCGGGCGACCCCGGACGACCACGACGCCCGCCTCGCCTGGGTGATCGTGATCGGCACCATCCCCGCCGGCATCCTCGGCCTCGCCCTCGAGCACAAGCTGCGCACGCTCTTCGCCTCGCCGATCTCGGCATCGATCTTCCTCACCGTCAACGGCATCCTCCTGTTGATGTTCGAGCGCCTGCGGCGGCGGCCGCCGCGACCGGGCGACTACGAGGGCGATGCCGACCCGCGGATCGCGCGGATGAGCTTCAAGCAGGCGTTCGCGATCGGCACCGCGCAGGCGGCGGCGCTGATCCCCGGGATCTCGCGCTCGGGGGTGACGATGGGAGGGGGGCTGATGACCGGGCTCTCGAACGAGGACGCCGCCCGCTACGCCTTCCTGCTGGCGACGCCGATCATCGGCGCCGCCGGGGTGCTGAAGCTGCCCGACCTGATGGGCTCGGCCGGCGACGGCGTCCGCGGTCAGGCGCTGGTCGGGGCGATCGCCGCCGCCCTCACCACCTGGGTCGCGGTCAAGTTCCTGCTCCGCTTCTTCGAGACCAACCGTCTCAGCCCCTTCGGCGTCTACTGCATCGCGATGGGGCTCTTCTGCATCGTCGTCTTCTCGCTGTAAAAGTCAGCTCGCTGACCAAAGAGACGATTGCCACAAGAGTCACCC
Source organism: Solirubrobacterales bacterium (assembly GCA_035719145.1). Classification (GTDB taxonomy): domain Bacteria; phylum Actinomycetota; class Thermoleophilia; order Solirubrobacterales; family 70-9; genus VAYN01. The sequence continues at coordinate 1,581 of DASTGL010000133.1, read as the reverse complement.
GGGTACCTGGGGTGAGAGTCCCCAAGGGTCCTAGGGAAGGAGTCGTCATGGAGTCAGCATCTGTCCCTCGGCACGAAGTTCCGGGCCGCGACCTAGCCGGCCGCGCGCCGCGACGGGAACCCGCCGCCGAAAGCACCGCCGGCTGGAAACCGGCCGATCCGGGGCCGCTCGGCCTCGCCGCCTTCGCGCTGACGACGTTCGTGCTCAGCATGTTCAACGCCAACCTCGTCAGCCACGCCGGCGAGCCGGTGGTGCTGGGGCTGGCGCTCGCTTACGGCGGGATCGCCCAGCTGCTCGCCGGGATGTGGGAGTTCCGCACCGGCAACACCTTCGGCGCCGTCGCCTTCAGCTCGTTCGGGGCCTTCTGGATCTCGTTCTGGGTCCTGGTGACGTTCTTCGCCGACAAAATCCCCGCCGAACACCTCGGCCCCTCGCTCGGTCTCTACCTGATCGCCTGGGGGATCTTCACCACCTACATGTTCGTCGCCTCGCTGCGGACCACGGCGGCGATCGCGCTGGTGTTCCTGCTCCTGGCAACGACGTTCTTCCTGCTCGGGATCGGCAACGCCAACGAAAGCGAAGGGCTGATCGAAGTCGGCGGCTTCTTCGGCATTGCCACCGCGGCGGCTGCTTGGTATGCATCCTTTGCGGCGGTCGTCAACTCGACCTTCGGGCGGACGGTGATGCCGGTCAAGCCGCTGAACGAACCGAGGACGACCGAACCGGCGCGGGACTAACGGGAACGGGAGGAGCAGCGGAATGGCAGTCGAGCAAGGAGAGACGCCGCTAGAGCAAGAGCTCGACGCGATGCTGAAGATCGAGAAGTTCGAGCCGCCGGAGGAGTTCCGCGCGGCGGCTCGATGGAGCGACCCGAAGATCTACGAGGAGGCGGCCGCCGACCCGGTCGCCTGGTGGACGCAGCAGGCGAAGGATCTGCTCGACTGGGACGTCGAGCCGACCCAGGGGCTCGACGACTCCAACCCGCCCTTCTACAAGTGGTTCGCCGACGGCAAGCTCAACGCCAGCTACAACTGTCTCGACCGCCACGTCGAGGCCGGCATCGGCGACCGCGTCGCCTACCACTGGCGCGGCGAGGAGGGGGAGGAGCGCGACGTCACCTACGCCGACCTCCACCGCGACGTCCAGCGCTTCGCCAACGCGCTCAAGGACCTCGGGGTCGAAAAGGGCGACGTGGTCGGGATCTACCTGCCGATGATCCCCGAGGTCGTCGTCGCGATGCTCGCCTGCGCCCGCATCGGCGCTCCCCACAACGTCGTCTTCGGCGGCTTCTCGGCCGAGTCGGTGGCCGAGCGGATGGAGTTCTCCCAGGCGAAGGCGCTGGTCACCGTCGACGGCGCCCGCCGCAAGGGCAAGACGGCGCCGATCAAGCCGCAGGTCGACGAGCACCTGGGCGATATCGGATCGCTGGAGAAGATCGTCGTCGTCCGCGCCACCGGGATCGAGTGCCCGATGACCGAGGGCCGCGACGTCTTCTTCGACGAGGTAATGGAGAAGGCGGACCCCGAGTGCCCGGCCGAGCCGATGGACGCCGAGCACCCGCTCTACATCCTCTACACCTCC
>DASTGL010000132.1:0-5262 GCA_035719145.1 Solirubrobacterales bacterium | reverse complement strand
ACGAAATGGCCGTCCATGATGTCGACGTGGATCACGCGCGCGCCCGCGTCGAGCACCTCGCCAACGTGGGCCCCAAGGCGAGAGAAGTCAGCGGAGAGGATCGACGGCGCCACCCGCGGCTCGCTCAGAAGCTCTCGCATCCGGTCGCTCATGGGGTGGAAACTAGATGAAGGGGCGGCGCTAGGCGGGTTGGAGCATCGACGCGCCGCAGCTCTGGCATTCCATGTCAGCGGTGTTGGTCATCCGGGCGATCGTCTGGTGCTCGCCGCAGTTGGGGCACTGGGAGACGAGTTCGAAGCGGCTGAGGCAGTTGACGCAGCGCAGCCGCCCGGGGAGCTGGGTGGGGCGCAGCCAGGGCTCGCCGCAGTTCGGGCAGGGGGCTCGGCCCAGCGGATTCGAGTCCGGCGGGCTCGACTGGTTGGGGTCGCTCATCGCTTAATCATTACGCGTCAGGCGGGCGATGAAGAAGCCGGTGGTGCGGTCGCGGTCGGGGCGCAGCTGCAGGCAGCGCGGCTCGGCGGGCGCCGCCAGGTCGGGTGCCAGCGCCCCGAGATCGTCCAGCTCCAGCGGCGGCACGCCCTCCTCCGCTCCCGCCGCCGCCAGCAGGGCGGCGATCCGCTCCTCGTTCTCGCGGCGCGAGATCGTGCAGGTCGAGTAGACGAGGGTGCCGCCGGGGCGCAGCACGGCGGCGGCGTTGCGCAGCAGCCTGTCCTGCGTTCCGGCTAGCCGTTCGATGGTCTTGGGCGACTTGCGCCAGCGCGCGTCGGGGCGCGAGGCGAGGGCGCCGAGGTCCGAGCAGGGGGCGTCGAGGAGGACGCGGTCGAAGCCCGGCGCCATCCCCGGCTCGGTCGCGTCGGCCTCGATCACGCTGATGCTGTGGAGCCCGAGGCGGGAAGCCTGGGCGGCGGTTTCGGCCGCCCGCTTCGGCTCCATCTCGACCGAGATCACCTCGCCGCGGTCGCCCAGCCGCTCTGCGATCTGGCCGGTCTTGATCCCCGGGCCGGCGCAGAGGTCGAGGACGTGATCGCCCTCCTGCGGGTCGAGGACCTCGACCACGGCGGCGGAGCCACGGCTCTGCGGGGTCAGCTCGCCGGCCGCGACCGCCGCGGGGACGGCCGGCCCGGTGCGCCCTTCGATCACCAGCATCTCCGGCGCGGCGAGCGGCCACGGGGCCTCTGGCAGCCGTGCCTCCACCCCGGCCTCCCGCAACCGGGCCAGCATCGCCTCACGCTCGCTTCGCAGCGGGTTGATCCGCATCGCCACCTCGTAGCGCTCGTTGCAGGCGGCGAGCGTCGAGCGGGCGGCCTCCTCCCCCAACTCCTGCCACCACATCTCCGCCAGCCACTGCGGCGCCGAGTCGGCGACCGCGGCGGCGGCCGGCGTCGAGTCGTCGCCGAGCAGATCCTGGGTCAGTTGCTCGCGCTCGCGCACCGCCCGCCGCAGCACCGCATTGACGAGACCGGAGGCGTGGGCGGCCCCGGCGCCCTTGACCAGCTCCACCGCCTGGTCGACGGCCGCGTGGTCGGGGGTGGCGTCGGCGAAGAGTAGCTCGTAGAGGCCGAGCCGCAGGGCGGCGAGCACCGGCGGATCGAGGAGTCGAGTGGAGCGGCCGGCGAGGCGTTCGATCGCGACGTCGGCGGTGCCGCGCCGCTGGACGGCGCCGTAGGCGAGCCGCTGCGCCTGCGCCCGCTCCCGGCCATCGAGATCGAGCCGATCAGCCTCGGCGCGGAAGGCGCGCTCGGTGAAAGCCCCGTCCTCGAAGGTCGCGCGGATCGTGCCGAAGGCGAGAGCCCGCGCAGGCGAAACCCGATCGAACTGCATCAAATTCTTGCTCTCCTACAACCAGAATTTGATGCAGTTCGCAGTCCCGCGGTCATCGGCCGTCCTTTGCGCTCATAGGTGCGGTGGCTCGTGGCCGCGTAGGTAGGCGTCGGCGGGCATCGGCTTGCCGCCGGGGGGCTGGACGATCTCGAGCTGCAGAGTGCCTTCGCCGCAGCCGAGGACGAGGGCGCGGTCGCGAGCCTCCAGCGTCCCCGGCGGCGCGTCGGCTTCGGCGATCCTCGCCTTGCGCACTCCGAGGCGCTCGCCGTCGGCGGCTTCCAGGTAGACGCCTACGTGCGGCGTCAGCGCCCGTACCTTCGCCGCCAGCTCCGCCACCGGGCGGTTGGGGTCGAGGCGGCGCTCGGCCGGGTCGATCTTCTCGGCGTAGGTGACGCCGTCCTCGGCCTGCTCGGCGAACTCGAGCTTGCCTTCGGCCTGCAGGTCGAGGGCACGGACCAGGAGGTCGCCACCGAGCTCCGCCAGCCGCGCCGAGAGCGCGGCGAAGTCCTCTTCGGGCCCGATCGACGTCTCCTCGCACAGGGCCACCGGGCCCGAGTCGAGTCCAGCGGTCAGCCGCATCACGCAGACGCCGGTGACCTCGTCCCCGGCCATGATCGCCCGCTCGATCGGCGCCGCCCCGCGCCAGCGGGGCAGCAGCGACGGGTGCACGTTGAGTATCGGGAACTCGGAGAGCAGCGGCTCGCGGATCAGCTGGCCGAAGGCGCAGACGACGACCGCCTCGGGCTCGGCGGCGCGGACCCGCGCCAGCGCCGCCTCCTCGTTGACGTTCTCGGCCTGCAGCAGCTCCAGTCCCAGCTCGGCCGCCGCGACCGCGGCCGGCGGCGGCGAGACCTTGCGGCCGCGCCCCTGGCGGCGGTCCGGCGGGGTCACCACGAGCGCCGGCCGGTGCGGCGAGTCGGCGAGGCGCCGCAGCACCGTCGCCGCGAACTCGGAGGTCCCGAGGTAAGCGGTCCTCACGCGTCGGTGCGGGGCTCGCGCAGCTCGCCCTCGTCGCCGATCTCTTCCTCGGCGGAGGGGCTGTAGCTGCCGCCCTCGCGCAGCGCCCGCAGCGCCGCCTTGCGCTGGTGGCGCTCGGTCCGGTCGAGGATCAGGACCCCGTCGAGGTGGTCGATCTCGTGCTGGAGGACCCGCGCCTCCAGGCCGGCGGCCTCGAGCACGATCGGCTCCCCCTCGACGTCGCGACCGCTGAAGCGAGCGTAGAGCGGCCGCTCGACATCCATCGTCACCCGCGGCAGGCTGAGGCAGCCCTCCTCGGCGACGGCGGTTTCCTCCGAGAGCCACTCGACCTCGGGGTTGACGAGCGCGGCGGGCTCGCCGTCGGGGCCGGCGTGGAAGACGAGCAGGCGGCGGAGGACGCCGAGCTGGGTGGCGGCGAGGCCGACCCCGAGCCCGTCGCGCATGATCGCGTACATCCGCTCGACCTCCCGGCGCAGGTCGGGGCCGAAGCTGGAGACCGGCGAGGCCTTGCTCTTCAGCACCGGGTCGCCGAACTTGACCACGTGCGCAAGCGCCGCTTCCCGGCGCTCGATCATCTCGGTTTCGAGCCGCTGCTGCTCGGCCTCGCGCTCTGGAGTCTGGACCTCGTCGCTCACTGCAGCGGAGTCTAAGAGGCTCTCCGCCGCATCGTCGCCTACTGGGGATCGACGTCGACGCCGAGGGCCACGTCCTTCAGCGAGCGGTCGCCCGCCCGCCGCTCGACCGCCTCCCGCACCGCCGCCACCGTCCCCTCGCGATCGTCGGCCTTGATCAGGATCCGGCGCCGGTGCCGGTTGCGGACCCGGAACATCGGCGCCGGCCCGAGCAGTTCCGATCCCGGCGGCAGCGAGCGGCGCAGCTCGTCGGCGACGGAGATCGCCACCTCGTCGAGCCGCGGCTCCCGCTCGGCGGCGAAGTTGATCCGGGCGAGGTGGGAGTAGGGCGGGTAGTGCAGGACCTTGCGCCGACCGAGCTCGACCTCGAGGAAGCCGGCGGAGTCGTGGCGGGCGGCGTGCTCGATGCTGGAGGCCTGCGGGGCGAGGGTCTGGACGATCACCTCCCCCCCGGCCTCGCCGCGGCCGGAGCGGCCGGCGAGCTGGGCGACCATCGCGAAGGTGCGCTCCTCGGCGCGGAAGTCGGGGAAGCGGAGGGTGGCGTCGGCGTCGAGGATCGCGCTCAGCGTCACCTCGGGGAAGTCGTGGCCCTTGGCGACCATCTGGGTGCCGACGAGCACCGCGCTGGGGGCTTCGTCGAAGTTGGCGAGGATGCGGGCGTGGGCGCCGCGCTCGGCGGCGGTGTCGGAGTCGAGGCGCAGGACCGGCATCGGGTCCAGGCGCTCGGCCAGCAGCGCCTCGATCCGCTCGGTCCCGGAGCCCGCCTGCGAGAGCGTCGTCGAGCCGCACTCCGGGCAGGCCTGCGGCTGGCGCTCGGAGTGGGCGCAGTGGTGGCAGACGAGGCGGCCGCTGTGGCGGTGGACGATCAGGCTGACGTCGCAGTTGGGGCAGTCCCAGTGGTGGCCGCAGGAGCGGCAGGTCAGCCAGGGGGCGAAGCCGCGGCGGTTGATCATCACGATCGCCTTGGCGCCGGCGGCGCGGACGCCCTCCAGCGCCTCCCAGGTCTCGGCGTGGACGGGCCCCGAGCGCGGGTCGGCCTCGCGCATGTCGACCAGGTGGACCGGCGGCATCCGGCGGCCGTCGACCCGGCGCGGCAGCTCCAGCCGCGGCAGCTCCAGCCAGCTCTCCGGCCGCGGGGTCGCGGTGCCGGCGACGAGGACGGCGCCGCTGTCGGCGGCGCGTTTGCGGGCGACCGCGCGGGCGTCGTAGGTCGGGTCCCCCTCCTGCTTGTAGGAGGGCTCATGCTCCTCGTCGATGACGATCAGGCCGAGGTCGCGGACGGGGGCGAAGACGGCGGAGCGGGGGCCGACGCAGACCTGCGCCTCGCCGCTGCGCAAACGGCGCCACTCGTCGTAGCGCTCGCCGGGCGAGAGGGCCGAGTGGAGGACGGCGAAGCGGTCGCCAAGACGGGCGCGAAAGCGGGCGACCGCCTGCGGGGCGAGGCCGATCTCGGGGACGAGGACGATCGCCCCCTTGCCGCGCTCCAGCGCCGCCTCGACCGCGGCCAGGTAGACCTCGGTCTTGCCGGAGCCGGTGACACCGTGGAGGAGCAGCTGCCGCTCGGCGCCGGCCTCGCCGTCGAGGGCGGCGACGATCGCGCTCACCGCCGCCGCCTGTTCGGGCAGCAGCTCGGGGGCGACAGCGGCGGCTCCGAGTCCCGACTCGCCGGGGATGCGGCGCACCTTGGTGCTGCGGGTGGCGACCAGGCCGCGCTGCTCGAGGCGCTGCGCACGGGCTGGTCGATCTCGACGAAGCAGACGTCCGACCACGAGATCGAGCTCTCGCGGAAATAGCGTTTTCGCGCGGCTTGTGGCCAGGCCGCCCTCCTGTC
>DASTGL010000131.1:0-4682 GCA_035719145.1 Solirubrobacterales bacterium | reverse complement strand
AGCTGATGACGAAGAGGGTCTCCTCGGGATCGAGGTCGCGCGTGGCCTCGACGAAGTCGGTGCCGTCGACGTTGGAGACGAAGCGGAAGTTCATCTCGCGCCTGCTGTAGTGGCGAAGCGCCTCGTACGCCATCACCGGCCCGAGATCCGAGCCGCCGATGCCGATGTTGACCACGTTGCGGATCGGTCTGCCCGTGTGGCCGGTCCAGTCGCCGTTGCGCACGTCCTCGCAGAAAGCCGCCATCCTGTCGAGCGTCCCGTGCACCTCCCTGACGACGTCGACACCGTCGACGATCAGCGAGCGCTTGCGCGGCATCCGCAGCGCGACGTGAAGGACGGCGCGGTCCTCGGAGACGTTGATGTGCTCGCCGCGGAACATCGCTTCGCGCCGCTCCGCCACCCCGCGCTGGTGCGCGAGCCCGCCGAGCAGCATCAGCGTCTCGTCGGTGATCCGGTTCTTCGAGAAGTCGAGGTAGAGCCCGGCACCTTCGGCCCGCAGCCGCTCACCGCGCTCGGGGTCGGCGGCGAAGAGGTCGCGCAGGTGGGTGTCGCGGATCTGCTCGAAGTGGGACTGCAGCTGACCCCAAGCCGGTGCTTCTCGCAACTCGCTCATCGCTCGGGAACCTATACCCCCGAGCAGGTGGTCACCCGGCCTTGACCCCGCTCTTCGACTCGATCGTCTCCAGCATCTCGTTCCAGGCCTTGTTGAAGCTCTCTTTGCCCTCGTCCTGGAGGCGTGCCGCCAGCGCGGCGACGTCGATGCCGGCGTCGTCGAACTCGGCCAGCACCTGCTCGGCGTTGCCGCCGTCCTTGGACAGGAGGTCGGTCACCTGGCCGTGGTCGGCGAAGGCCTTCAGGGTCGGCTCGGGCATCGTGTTGACCGTGAACGGCGAGGCGAAGGCCTCGATGTAGAGGGTGTCGGAGGCGTCGGGGTCCTTGGTCCCGGTGCTTGCCCAGAGCAGCCGCTGTGGCCGCGCGCCCTCGTTCATCAGCCGGCGCATCCGGTCGGAATCGAGCAGCTCGTTGTAAGCGCGGTAGGCGCGGCCGCCGATCGCGATCCCGAGCCGGTTGACCAGCTGCTCGGGAACCTCTTTGGCGACGGCGACGTCCCAGCGGCTCATGAAGATCGAGGCGACCGAGGGGACGTGCGGATCGAGCCCGGCCTCGATCCGCCGCTCGATCCCGCGCATGTAGGCGTCGGCGGCGCCGAGGTACTGCTTGTCGTCGAAGAGCAGGGTGACGTTGATCGGGATGCCGGCGAAGATCGACTCCTCGATCGCCTCGCGCCCCGCCTGCGTCCCCGGGATCTTGATGTAGAGGTTCTCGCGATCGCCCTTGGCGTGCAGCGCCTTCGCCTCCTCGATCGTCGCCGCCGCGTCGTCGGCGATCAGCGGCGAGACCTCGAGCGAGCAATAACCATCGACTCGGGACGTGCGGCGGTGGACGTCAGCGAAGAGGTCGCAGGCGTCGCGCAGGTCGGCCAGTGCCAGCTCGAAGAAGATCTTCTCGGTCTCGGTCGCGCCGACGCCCTCCCCGGCCGCGGCCTTCGGCGCCTCCTCGGCGATCTGCTCGTCGTAGGCGTCGCCGGCGCCGATCGCCTTGTCGAAGATCGACGGGTTCGAGGTCAGGCCGGTGACCGAGAGGTCGCGGATGTAGCCCTCCAGCACGCCGTCGCGCAGCATCGGGCGGGTGATGTTGTCGAGCCAGAGGCTCTGGCCCAGTTCGTGCAGCCGCTCGGTCGGTTTCATGTGAGGGCCCTCCTCAGGTGGTTGGGTTCGCGGCGGTCCGCTCGGCGACTTCGCGAGCGACCTTGGCGACGTTGTCGACGGTGAAGCCGAACTCGGCCTCGACGTCCGCGAACGGCGCCGACTGTCCAAAGGTACTCATACCCATGATCGCGCCCTCCGTACCGACGTAGCGCTCCCAGCCGAGGGTCGCTCCCTCCTCGATCGAGACCCGGGCGACGACCTCGGGCGGCAGCACCTCGTCGCGATAGGACTGGTCCTGCTGCTCGAAGAGCTCCCAGCAGGGAAGGCTGACGACGCGGCTGCGGATCTCGCCCTTGAGCTGCTCGTGGGCGCCGAGGGCGAGCTGGACCTCGCTGCCGGTGGCGATCAGGATCAGCTCGGGGTCGCCGTCCTCGGGGTCGGCCAGCACGTACCCCCCGCGCTGGACCCCCTCGGCCGAGGCGTACTTGGAGCGGTCGAAGACCGGCACGTTCTGCCGGGTCATCACCATCGCCACCGGGCAGTGGGTGCGGCCGAGGGCGATCTTCCAGGCCTCGGTCACCTCGTTGGCGTCGGCGGGGCGGATCACGTCGAGGTGCGGCATCGCCCGCAGCGCGGCGAGCTGCTCGATCGGCTGGTGCGTAGGGCCGTCCTCGCCGAGACCGATCGAGTCGTGGGTGAAGAGGTGGATCACCGGCAGCTCCATCAGCGCCGAGAGGCGGATCGCGGCGCGGCCGTAGTCGGAGAAGGTGAGGTAGGTCGACCAGAGCGGGCGCAGCTTCGCCGTCGACATCCCGTTGCAGGCCGCGGCGGCGGCGTGTTCGCGGATCCCGAAGTGGACCTGGCGGCCGTCGTAGCTGCCCGGCTCATACTGGTCGGCGTCGCTGAGACGGACCGAGGTCGAGTCGGTGAGGTCGCAGGAGCCGGCGATCAGCCACGGCACCCGCTCGGCGATCGCGTTCTGGACCTTGTTCGAGGCCTTGCGGGTGGCGAGCCCCTTCTCTTCGTCGGCCTCGAAGGTCGGCAGGCCGGTGTCCCAGCCGTCGGGCAGGCCGCGGCGCTGCATAAGCTCCAGCTCGGCCGCCTTGTCCGGTTTGTCCTGCTTGTAGGAGTTGAAGGTGTCGACCCAGGCGCTGTGGGCTTCGGCGCCGCGCTTGCCGATCACCTCGTCGAAGCGCTCGCGGACGCCGTCGGGGACGAGGAACTTGGCGTCCTTCGGCCAGCCGTAGACCTCCTTGGTCAGTTCGATCTCCTCTTCGCCGAGCGGTTCGCCGTGGGCGGACTCGGTGTCCTGCTTGTTCGGCGAGCCCCAGCCGATGTGGCTGTCGACGACGATCAGGGTCGGGCGGCCGCTCTCGGCCTTGAACTCGTTGAAGGCGCGACCGAGGAGCCCCGCGTCATTGGCGTCGCCGACCCGCAGCACGTTCCAGCCGTAGCCCTCGAAGCGGCTGAGCACGTCGTCCGAGAAGGCGAGCGCGGTGTCGCCGTCGATCGAGATGTGGTTGTTGTCGAAGATCCAGCAGAGGTTGTCGAGCTTCAGGTGGCCGGCGAGCGAGGCGGCTTCGTGGGAGATCCCCTCCTGCAGGCAGCCGTCGCCGGCGATCGCGTAGGTGTCGAAATCGAACAGCTCGGTGCCGTAGTGGGCGCCGAGCCACTTCGAGGCCATCGCCATCCCGACCGAGGTGCCGACGCCCTGGCCGAGCGGTCCGGTCGTCGTCTCGACCCCGGTGGTCCAGCGGTACTCGGGGTGGCCGGGCGTGCGCGAGTGCAGCTGGCGGAAGTTTTCGATCTCCTCGAGGCCGCAGGCCGGCTCGTCGAGGACGTTGTAGTCGGCGTCGACCTTCTTTACGCCGGCAAGGAAGAGCATCGAGTACAGCAGCATCGAGGCGTGGCCGGCCGAGAGCACGAAGCGGTCGCGGTTCGGCCAGACCGGGTTGGCCGGGTCGTAGCGCAGGTGGTTCTGCCAGAGCTCGTAGGCGACGGGCGCCAGCGACATCGGCGTCCCCGGGTGGCCCGAGTTCGCCTTCTGGACGGCGTCCATCGAGAGGGTGCGGATCGTGTTGATTGCGAGCTGATCGATGTCCTGAGTCATGAGGCCCGATCCTAGCCGTCCCACGACATCAGCCGGAGCGTGAGCAGAGGCGGAGAGCGAAAGCTCTACGCAAGCTTGGCTATCTCTTTTGAGACCGACATTTAAATATCTATAGAGATCATTTATCGATGTTAGAATGTCGATATGAGGCGGCCGAAGAACTATTCCCCTAGGACGCGCGAAGCCATCGCGCTGCTAGGAGCCCGTATCCGAATCGGCCGACGGGAACGGCGTTGGACCCTGGAAGATCTCGCAGAACGCGTGGGAATCGGGGTTGTGACGATGCGGAAGATCGAGCAGGGCGACCCGACTGTGGGACTCGGTCCCGCATTTGAGGCAGCGGCGCTGACCGGCGTGCCGCTCTTTCACGAGGATCCTTCCCGTCTCGCCCTGGAGACCGCCCGTACCGAGGACCGGCTTAGCGTCCTCCCGAAGTCGGTGCGAAAGCCGAGAGAAGTGGATGACGACTTCTGAGCCGCAACAGGCTTTCGTCTGGGTTTGGCTGCCGGATGCGACCGAGCCGGTCGTCGCCGGGCGCCTCGACCCGGTCGGGCCGATCGTCAATTTCACCTACGGTCGCAGCTACCTCGAGCGAGAGGATGCGATCCCCCTTTACCTGCCGGAGTTGCCGCTACAGCGCGGACCCATCTCGCCGCACGTGGGAGAGCTCGCGGGCTGCATCGAGGATGCGGGACCCGATGCCTGGGGGCAGCGGGTGATCCTCAACCGCCTGACCGGGCGGGCCGATGCCGACTCGGCAGAACTGGGACCGCTCACCTACCTGCTCGAGTCGGGCTGCGACCGGGTAGGGGCACTCGACTTCCAGGAGTCGGCGACGGAGTACGTTCCTCGGGGGACCAAGC
>DASTGL010000130.1:0-2277 GCA_035719145.1 Solirubrobacterales bacterium | reverse complement strand
GATCTCCTCGATCGAGGCGCCGGGATAGCCGCGCTCGGCGAAGAGCTCGGTCGCCGACGCTTCGATCATCTCGCGGCGCCGTGCCGCGCTGAGGCGCTTGCGCCCTGCCGTCTTCGGCACGCTTGACAACCTAATGCTCCCTAGGTAGTTTTCTCACCCTAATGACCACTAGGTTAGCTTCAACCGGGTGTTCGCGCTGATCTTCTCGATCGACATCGCCACCATCGGGGCGCGGCAAGGAATCCGCCTGCTCCGATCGCGGCCACGGCCCGGCGAAGTCGAGGGATTGCGCTACGCCGAGAGCGTCTTCACCGCCCCGCTCGGCGGCAACCGGCCCGCCCCGGACTTCGGCACCGTCGCCTTGCTCGCGGCCTGGGAGGACGACGCCGCCCTCGACCGCTTCGCCTCCCATCCCGTCGCCCGCGCTCTCAACGGCGGCTGGCAGGTGCGGATGGCGCCGCTGCGGGTCTCCGGCGCCTGGCCCGGGCTCGACGGGCTGCCCGAGCGACCGCTGCCCGTGGACGACGAAGAGCCGGTCGCCGTCCTCACCCTCGGCCGGCTGATGCCCTGGCGGGTCCGGGCCTTCCTGCGGGCCTCCGGCCCGGCCGAAGCCGACGCGGTCGCCGAGCCCGGGCTGCTGGCCTCGACCGGGTTCGGGCGCATGCCGAATCTCGTCTCCACCTTCTCGCTCTGGAGCACGGCCGCGGCGATGCGGGACTACGCCTACCGGCAGGGCGGATCGCACCGGGCCGCGGTCGCCGTCGACCGCGACCGCGCATTCCATCGCCACTCCGCCTTTATCCGCTTCCGCCCCTACGCCAGCCGCGGCGAGTGGGCCGGCCGGGATCCGCTCGCCGCCGCGGCGGTCAGGGCCTAGCCCGTGCCGCCGCTTCGGCGGCCTTTTCGCCCTCGGCTTCCTCTTGGGCCTGACGGATCAGCCCGCGCCAGTCGGTCGTCCTGAACACGAGCAGGATCGCGGCGAAGCCGAGCACGACCGACCAGGCCGCCATCGCGATCTGGGTGCCGACCGAGAAGGAGAGCACGGCGGTGCGGGTCGGGCCCTGCAGGGTGGCGACCAGCAGCGCCTGCTGGGCGCCGGCCCCGCCGGGGGTGAAGGGGACGACGTTGGCGATCGCCTGGCAGCTCATCACCAGCATCACGTTGCCGATCGAGCCGGCGATCCCGAAGGCCTCGAGGAAGAACCAGAAGGCGGCGAAGCGGAAGAGCCAGCCGACCCCCTGCCAGGCGGCGACCTCGCGCAGGTAGCGGCGCGGCTCGGTGAGGATGACGAGCCCCTGGCGCACCCGCGCCCAGAAGCGGCGGACACGGTGGGCGAGCAGGTAGATGCCGATAGCGATCGCCAGCACCGTCACTCCGACGGCGATGAAGAAGAGGTTCGGGTGGTCGGCCCAGAAGGAGATCTCGAACGCGGGCAGGTCGGGGATCTTCGGCAGCGGCGGCAGCAGGCCCTGGGTGATCGCGTAGAGGAGGACGAGCACGCCGACCGTCGTGTCGAAGACGGTCTGGACCAGGAACGAGGAGGTGACCGCCGGATAGGAGGAGTCGGGGATCTGCCGCTTGACGAGGAAGACCTTGGTCACGTCGCCGGCGTGCGCGGGCACCACGGCGTTGATCCCGGCCCCGGCGAGGTAGGCGGCTGCGAGCGGCAGGAAGGGGATCTTCTTCTCGGGATAGGCGGCGCGGAGGACGTTGCGCCAGGCCCAGGCCCGGGCCAGCTGCATCGCCAGCAGGCAGAGCAGCGCGATCCCGAAAGTGGTCCAGTGGACTTCCGAGAGGTGGCGGAAGAATTCGGCGGCGCGGTTGAAGAACGCTTCGAAGTTGTCGGCGAGATCGGCGGGCGGCATCGCAGCTAGACTAGCCACGCTCGTGCCCGACCCCGACGTGCAGTCGCTGCCCCAGATCCCCCTCTCCGACCCCGCCGACGAGGCGATGTGCGACCGTGCCCGCGAGCGCTACACGGCCGATCGTAAGAGCCGCCTGCGGCGGCGGCGCAAACGCCACGCGCAGCTGCCGAACCTGATCATCATCGGCGGGCTCAAGTGCGGGACGACGAGCATCCACCACTACCTCGGCCTGCATCCGGAAATCCAGATGTCGAAGCCGAAGGAGCTCAACTTCTTCGTCGAGGAGCTGAACTGGGACCTCGGCATCGACTGGTACGCGAGCCGCTTCGACGACCGCTTCAAGGTCCGCGGCGAGTCCTCGCCCCACTACACGAACCTGCCCCGCTACGACGGCGTCGCCGAGCGGATCCAG
>DASTGL010000129.1:0-4516 GCA_035719145.1 Solirubrobacterales bacterium | reverse complement strand
CGCCTACGAGGCCTTCTTCAAGCGCCTCACCTCGGTCGACCTCCTCTACATCGACGACCTCGGCTCCGAGCGCCACACCGACTGGGTGGTCGAGCAGCTCTACGCGGTGATCAACGAGCGCTACGAGAACCAGCGGCCGATGCTGGTGACGAGCAACGCCGAAGGAGACATCGTCGCCGCCGGGCAGAAACAGCTCGAGGACCAGGTCGGCAGGCGGACGATCTCGCGCCTGGTCGAGATCTGCGGCGACCCGCTGCCGCTGCTCGGCTCCGATCACCGGTATTCGACTCCCCACCGCGCCAGCGCCGCCGGCTGACAGCGCCGCCTCCGCCGGGACGGATCGTCAGAATCCCCGCGGCATGCCGGGCGTGGTCATAGTCGGAGCCCAATGGGGCGATGAGGGCAAGGGCAAGGTCGTCGACCTGCTCGCCGAGCGGGCTACCACGATCGTCCGCTTCCAGGGCGGCAACAACGCCGGCCACACGATCGTCCGCGGCGGCGAGGAGTTCAAGTTCCACCTGATCCCCTCCGGGATCCTCCACGAAGACAAGACCTGCGTGATCGGCAACGGGGTCGTCGTCGACCCCCGGGTGCTGCTCGGGGAGATCGACGACCTCAAACGCGCCGGGGTCAGCGTCGCCAACCTGCGGATCTCCGCCAACGCGCACCTGATCATGCCCTACCACGTGCTGCTCGACACGGCGGGCGAGACGAAGCTGGGCAAGCTCTCGATCGGCACTACCCGCCGCGGCATCGGGCCCTGCTACGCCGACAAGGCGCTGCGGCTGGGGATCCGGGTGCAGGACCTGCTCGACGAGAAGATCCTGAGGACGAAGATCCGCGCCGCCCTGGAGCCCAAGCAGCAGGCGCTGCGGGAACTCTCTGTCCAGCGGCGCAAACGGCTGAAGGAGGCGGGCGAGGAGGCGAAGTCCGGCGCGGGCGGCGCCCAGGAGCCCGACCCGCGGCTCGACCTGCACACGATGGTCGAGGAACACGTCAACTACGGCCACCGGCTGGAGCCCCACATCGCCGACACCGCCCGGCTCTGCTGGGACGCGCTCGACCGCGAGGAGACGGTGATCTTCGAGGGCGCCCAGGCGACGCTGCTCGACCTCGACCACGGCACCTATCCCTTCGTCACCTCCTCCAACCCGATCGCCGGAGCGGCGACGGTCGGCGCCGGCATCAGCCCCAAGGACATCGACGAGATCTGGGGGATCGCCAAGGCCTACGCCACCCGCGTCGGCGCCGGGCCCTTCCCGACCGAGCTGTTCGACGAGATCGGCGAGCAGATGCTGCAGCGCGGCCACGAGTTCGGGACCACCACCGGGCGCCCGCGCCGCACCGGCTGGATGGACCTGGTGGCGCTGCGCTATGCCGTCCGCCTCAACGGCCTCGATGCGCTGGCGATCACCAAGCTCGACGTGCTCAGCGGCATCGGCCCTCTGCGCGCGGCCGTCCGCTACCGCTCCAAAGAAGGCGCCGAGCTCGACACCTTCCCCTACCACCAGTCGATCCTCCACTCGGCGACGCCCGAGTACGAGGAGCTGCCCGGCTTCGACCTCGACCTCACCGCCTGCCGCAGCGCCGAGGATTTGCCGCGCGAGGCGCGCGACTACCTCGGCTTCATCGCCGACTTCGTCGGCGTGCCGGTGCGCCTGGTCGGGGTCGGACCCGATCGCGAGCAGGTCATCTGGCTCGACGGCTGAGCATCCCGGGGTTGTCTCAGCTGCTACGGCCGATCGGGGAGCCAGAGGCGATCCACCACCTACCGTCTTCCCGATTGACGGCGATTATCCAGTCGTGCCCGTCGTTGCCGTGATACTGCGCGTAGCCGTGCCCTTCGCCGACTCTCAGGCTGTCGATCGGCCCCGTCAGGTTGTTCTTGTAGGTCCCTGACTCTTCGTGCCCAAAGAAGGCGAGCGCCTGAGGGCAGGTCTTCACCTTGCCTCCGGACACCTGTTCGGCATCGTCTGCGACCAAGTTGTGGATGAACGCAGGGGAGAAATAGCTGCAGTCTTTCGCCCAGTCCTGGGCGGCGCGAGCCTTCATCCAGCCCTGGATCATGGCCGAGACCTGTTCGCGTTCCGCCTTCGTCGCCTCCCGGCCGAAAGTCTGCACGATGTTGTCACCGCCGCGGATCAGGAACTCCCGGCTAGGACCCTTCAGCCAGGGATACAGCGGAGGCTTGCCCGACGTCTCAGCCACGGTGCTCGAATCGCCGCCGCCGCACCCGAGGGCGAGCGCCGCCATAAAGACCAGCGTCAGACCGAGTCCGAGCCTCACGATTCCTCCCATGCGCGTGATTTTACGCAAAAAAGGTCCATCAATCGATCGCTGCTCTACAGTCTCCTGGTGGCTTCCAGTAGACGCTCCGCCAAGCTGAACGAGCGGCTGCCCCGGGGAAGACATGGTTTGCCGAGGGAGGCGGTGACCGAGTCCCAGCGCAACCGCATCCACCAGGCGATGGTCGAGGTGGTCTCTCAGCGCGGCTACCCGGAGACGCGAGTGGTCGACGTGATCGGCGTTGCCGGTGTCTCCCGCAAGACCTTCTACGAGCTCTTCGACAGCAAGGAGGACTGCTTCCTCGCCGCCTATGACGTGCTGCTGGGAAACCTGCTTGGGGAGGCGACCGAGGCCTTCGAGTCGCGACCGGGGGCGCCGTGGGCGGAGCGGGTCGCGGCCGCGCTGGGAGCTTTGCTCGAGCACTTGGCTGAGCACCCCGACGAGGCGCGCTTCGCGATCGTCGAGGTGCTTGCAGCCGGCCCCCGCGCCCTGACCCGGCGAGACGCTGCACTGCGACAGTTCACCGGCTTCCTCGAGGCGGGCCGCTCGGAGACCTCGGTCGAGCTACCCGGCATCACCTCGATCGCCGTCGCCGGCGGGGTCAACGAGCTCCTCTACAGCGAGATCCTCCACGGGGCCTCGGCGCGGCTGCCGAGCCGCCTCCCCGACCTGATGTTCTGGATCGCGCTGCCGTACCTCGGCCCCGAGGGAGCGGCGGCGCAACGGGAACAGGTGCGGCTCTCGATGCAACGCAGCTAGGGGCCGGCACCGCTCCTTTTGCCAGGGCGAGGGGTTTAGGAAGAACGTCTGGGTGGTAGTTTCACCGGCTGGAGAGAAGTTGAAAGCATGCTTCCAAAGGCATTGGCCCTGGGACGGGCAGGCCGCAAAGGAGAGACACAAGCGATATGCGCAAGTACGTGATGTTGACGATGGCCCTGGGGGCCCTGATCGCGGTAAGCCTGGCAGGAATTGCCACCGCTGGAAACACCCCGGTCACGGTCAAACAGGGGAACCTCGAATTCACCTTCAACGGCGGCTTCAGCCCCACCACGCTGCCGAAGAACAAACTGGCCCCGATCTCGCTGCAGGCCTCGGGCTCGATCAAAACCCTCGACGGGACCCACCCGCCGGCGCTGAAGGAAGTCGTCCTCGAAACCGACAAGAACGGCGCCATCAACACCAAGGGCATCCCGGTCTGCACGTCGGGCAAGCTCCAGGCGCGCGACACCAAGGCGGCTGAAAAGGTCTGCGGGAAGTCGATCATCGGCACCGGCCAGACCAAGGTCGAGGTCCAGTTCCCCGAACAGCGGCCGGTCATCGTCGACTCGAAATTGCTTGTCATCAACGGCGGCACCTCGGGCGGCAAGACGACCCTCTTCATCCACGCCTACTTCTCGGCGCCGGTGACCGGGGCGATCGTCACGACGGTGAAGATCAAGAAAGTCCACAACGGGCGCTACGGCCTCAAATCCGTCGCCACGATCCCGAAGATCGCCAACGGTGCCGGCTCGGTCCTGAGCTTCAACCTGACGATCAACAAGAAGGGCGTGCTGACGGCGAAATGCCCCGACGGCAAGCTCCAGGCCCACGCCACGTCCATCTTCGCCGATGGAACCAAGGCGTCTGCTGGCATCGTCCGGACCTGCAAGGGGAAGTAGGCAGGTTCCAAGGGCTCTCTTCGTGAGACCCACCGGATTCGGGAAGGGCGGCCAGCTGGCCGCCCTTCTCTTTGTCCTAGTGGCGCTTGCTTGTCCCGGTGCGGCAGCGGCTGAAGTTCCCTGGGGCGCCGGCTGCGCACCGGTGGCCGCCGGGGCACAACGGACCGCAGCCAACTGCGGGGCCGACCTGGCCGACGGTGAAGCGATACCGCCGCCCAACGCTCCGCCACTTGTAAAGCAAGTGATCCGGGCCGCCAATCGGATTCGCCACCGCCCCTACGTCTGGGGGGGCGGCCACAGGAGCTGGTTCAGCCGCGGCTACGACTGCTCAGGCGCCGTCGGCTACGCGCTGCACGGGGCCGGGTTGCTCGAAGCGACGATGGTCTCCGGCCAGCTCGAGTACTGGGGAGAGGGCGGCGCGGGACGCTGGATCAGCGTCTACGCCAACCGCGAGCACGTCTACATGGTCGTCGCCGGCCTCCGCTTTGACACCCGCGGCGATCCCGCGGGTGTCTCCGGCCCACGCTGGCACCGCGGCTGGGTGGACCCAAGCAGGTTCACCACGCGCCACC
>DASTGL010000128.1:0-7041 GCA_035719145.1 Solirubrobacterales bacterium | reverse complement strand
GCGGCTGCTCGATCGGGCGCTCGAGGAGGCGGGGATTGATCGCTCCGAGGCTTACGTGACCAACGCGGTCAAGCACTTCAAGTGGCGGCCACGGGGAAAACGGCGGCTGCACCAGACGCCGCGGGCGGGCGAAATCGAGGCTTGCAAGCCCTGGCTCCAGGCCGAGGTGGAGGCGGTGGAACCGGAGGCGGTCTTGGCGATGGGCGCCACCGCGGCGCGGTCGCTCTTCGGCACTAAGGTGAAAGTGACCAAGGACCGCGGCACGCCGTTGGAGTCGCCGCTGGCACCGGTGGCGGCGGTGACGATCCATCCCTCGGCGATCCTGCGGCTGCGCGACCACGACGAGCGCGAGGCCGAGTTCGCCGGCTTCGTCGCCGACCTCGAGGACGTGTCCGCGGCGCTGAACGGGGCGGCCAGATGAAACCTGAGGGCGCCGCGAGACCGCGAGGAACCGGAATTATTCCGGGTGTTCGCGGTCTCGCGAAGGGGGCTGGGCGGTGAGCGTTACCGCCCCGGCTCCTCGGCGCGGGCGGCTGAGGCGCGCGGATTGCGCAGGACCTGGGATCAGGCGGGTGCGGCGGGGGCGGGGCTTCTCGTTCAGCGACTGCGACGGGACCTCGATCGAGGACGAGGAGACGCTCGAGCGGATCCGGCAGCTGGCGATCCCGCCGGCTTGGAAGGAAGTCTGGATCTGCCCCGACCCTTTCGGCCACATCCAGGCCACCGGCTACGACGAAGCCGGGCGCAAGCAGTACCTCTACCACGAGCGCTGGCAGCAGCGGCAGGCGGAACGGAAGTTCGAGCTGGTGCGCGAATTCGCCCTGCAGCTGCCGAAGCTGCGCCGCGCGGTGACCGCCGACCTGCGCCGCACTGGGATGCCGCGCGAGCGCGCGCTCGCCTGCGCCGTCCGCCTCCTCGATCTCGGCTTCTTCCGCGTCGGCAGCGAGGTCTACGCGGAGGAAAACGAGAGCTTCGGCCTCGCCACCGTGCGTCGCGAACACGTGACGATCGGCAAGCGCGAGGTCGTCTTCGACTTCCCGGCCAAGAGCGGTCAGCGCCGGATCCAGTCGATCCGCGACGCCGCCGCCCGCCGGGCGCTCGAGGCGATGTACCGCCGCCGCAGCGGCCCCGAGGACCTGCTCGCCTACCGCCAGGGCAAGGAGTGGCGCGACGTCCGCTCCGACGAAATCAACGAGTACATCCACGAGCACATCGGCGATCGCTTCACCGCGAAGAACTTCCGCACCTGGCACGGCACCGTGCTGGCGGCAGTCGAGCTGGCCGGCGAGGACCCGCCGCGCTCCGAAGCAGCAGCAAAACGAGCAATCAAGCGCGCCGTCGACAGCGTCTCCGATGCCCTCGGCAACACCCCGGCCGTCTGCCGCGCCTCCTACATCGACCCCCGCGTCCTCGACCGCTACCGCGACGGCGTAACCATCAGGCCCCCCACCTCGAGCAACGGCAAGTTGACCGCGAAAGCTCGCCGCCAGATCGAGAAAGAAGTCATAGCCCTCACCTCTTGACCCGTCCCGGGGATGCTCCCCGCCCCCGTTTCGTCTCCTCCCGCTTCGGGGACTCGGAAGTAACGACTAAGAAGAAGAGAGAAAAGGAAGAGAAACGATGAAGGCAGCTGTCTGGCATGGCCCCCGTGACGTCCGCGTCGACGAGGTCGAGGACCCGAAGATCGAGGAAGCCACCGACGCGGTGATCCGCATCACCTCCTCGGCGATCTGCGGCTCCGACCTGCACCTCTACGAGATCCTCTCGCCGTTCATGACCGAGGGGGACATCCTCGGCCACGAGCCGATGGGGATCGTCGAGGAGGTCGGCCCAGAGGTCACCCACATCAAGGCCGGCGACCGCGTCGTCATCCCCTTCAACATCAGCTGCGGCCACTGCTGGATGTGCGATCAGCAGCTCTACGCCCAGTGCGAGACGACCCAGAACCGCGAGGAGGAAAAAGGCGCCTCGCTGCTCGGCTACACCAAGCTCTACGGCCAGGTGCCGGGCGGGCAGGCCGAGTTCCTGCGGGTGCCGCAGGCCCACTTCGGGCCGATCAAGGTGCCGGAGGGCCCGCCCGACGACCGCTTCCTCTACCTCTCCGACGTGCTGCCGACCTCCTGGCAGGCGGTCGACTACGCGGCGATCCCGGAGGGCGGCTCGGTCGCCGTCTTCGGCCTCGGCCCGATCGGCCAGATGACGTCGCGGATCGCCGCCCACAAAGGCGCCCGCGTGATCGCCGTCGACATCGTCCCCGAGCGGCTCGAGCTGGCGCGGAAGCACGGGATCGAGACGCTCAACCTGGAAGAGCACGAGGACATCTCGGACGCGATCCGCGAGATGACCGAGGGCCGCGGCACCGACGGCGCCGTCGACGCGGTCGGGATGGAGGCCCACGGCGCCCCGGTCGGCGAGTTCGCCCAGAAAGCGGCCGGCCTGCTGCCCGACGCGGTCGCCGAGAAGCTGATCGAAAAAGCAGGCGTAGACCGGATGTCGGCGCTCTACCAGTGCTTCGATACGGTCCGCCGCGGCGGCACCGTCTCGATCAGCGGCGTCTACGGCGGCATGGTCGACCCGATCCCGATGTTCCAGCTCTTCGACAAGGGCGTGCAGCTGCGGATGGGACAGGCCCACGTGAAGAAATGGATCGACGAGATCATGCCGTTGGTCACCGACGAGGCCGACCCGCTCGGGACCGAGGACCTCGCCTCGCACAAGATCGGGATCGAGGACGTGCCCGAGGCCTACGAGAAGTTCCAGAAGAAGGAAGACGGCGCGATCAAGTTCGTGATCCAGCCGAACGGAGCGTAGGCGTGCGGGTCGTCGTCACCGGAGCCAGCGGCAACGTCGGCACCAGCGTCCTCGAAGCCCTCGGGCAGGAGCCGGCGGTCGAAAGGATCGTCGGCCTCGCCCGGCGGGTTCCCGAGGTCGAGATGCCGAAGGTCGAGTGGATCGGCGCCGACGTGGTCTCCGACGCGCTGGAGCCCCTCTTCGACGGCGCCGACGCGGTGATCCACCTCGCTTGGGCGATCCAGCCGGGGCGCGACGAGAGCGTCACCGAGCGGATCAACGTCGAGGGCAGCCGCCGCGTCTTCGAGGCGACCGCGACGGCGAAGGTGCCGGCGCTCGTCCACGCCTCCTCGGTCGGCGCCTACTCCCCCGGCCCGAAGCAGCGCCGGGTCGACGAGTCGTGGGCCGTCGAGGGGATCAAGACCTCCTTCTACTCACGCCACAAGGCCGCCTGCGAATCGCTGCTCGACGATCTCGAAGGGCGGGCGCCGGCGCTGCGGATCGTCCGCCTGCGGCCGGGGCTGATCTTCAAGGCCGAGGCGGCAAGCGAGATCCGCCGCCTCTTCGCCGGGCCGTTCCTGCCCGGCTTCCTGGTCCAGAAGCGCTTCGTCCCGCTGATCCCGCGGGTGCCGCGGCTGCGCTTCCAGGCGGTCCACTCGCGCGACGTCGGCCAGGCCTACCGGCAGGCGGTCGTCCGCGACGTCCACGGCGCCTTCAACATCGCCAGCGAGCCGGAAATCCGGGTCGAGGAGCTCTGCGAGCTCTTCGGTGCCCGCAGCTTCCCGCTGCCGGCCGCGGCCCTGCGCGGGGCGGCCTCGCTGACCTGGAAGCTGCGGCTGCAGCCCACTCCCCCCGGCTGGCTCGATCTCGCCCTCGGGGTGCCGTCGATGGACACGAGCCGGGCCCGCGAGGAGCTCGGCTGGGAGCCGAGCGTCACCTCGCTCGAAGCGCTCGACGAGCTCCTGCAGGGGATGCGCAGCGCCGAGGGCGGCTCGACGCCCCCGCTGGAGCCGACCGCCGGCGGGCCGATGCGGGCGGGCGAGGTGGCGACGGGCGTCGGCCAGACCCAGGGCGTGCGACCGAACCGGTAAGAGGCTTCTTCGGCTTCTATGAGCGCAGCACGCCGCCGCCGCTGCGTGGCTGCCGCTCGGGCGGGATCAGGCGAATGAACGGACCCTGCGCACTTTGGAGGATTGCCGGCTCGGCCGCGCCGACGGGAACTCTCCTCCGCGGATCGACGTAGTAGACGACGCGGATTCCGCCGCCTTCCGCCCAATGGTCGTAGACGCTGCCCACGCGACTGCCTCGATACATGACCGGCATCCCGTCGCGGATCATCGAGCTTGCCGACTGGTTGTAGGTGGCGTACCAGTAGCCGGGGCCTTCCGGACCATGATGTCGCTTCGAACCGAAGATCGCCGCGAGCGCGACGAGCCCGACGATCAGGCCGAGGGCGATCCAGGCCCACTTGCGGGTGCGGCGACGGGTCTCGGCCTTGACGGTGAATGGGTTTTCGAGGTCGCGGAGCTCGAAACCGGGCGTCGGCACTCCCGTCGCGTAACGGAAGAGAGCGACGGCGAAGACCTGCCGCGTCGCGCTTGCCATCGCGCAGATGCCGACGACCGCGGCGGCCGCCAGGGAGATCACAACGACACCCGGGATGAGGTTGTGGCGAGCGATCGCAAAGCCGATGATGCCGATGAAGAGCACCGGGAAAATCGCCAGCACCGACCAGGCGGCGATGCTGATCATTCCGGTCAGGCCTTCGCCCCATTTGCTCTTGACCAGGTGGGCGGAGCCCTTGACCGCCTCCAGCGGCTCCGCGTCCTCGATCACCAGGAGCGGAACGGCGAAGATCGTTCCCAGGTTCCAGGCGGCGCCCAGCAGGCGCGCGACGAGACCGCCGAGGTAGGGGACGCGGGAGGCGATTTCGTTGATCAGGAAGCCGACACCGACCAGCAGGAGCGACCAGACGGCGATCTGCCGGAGGCGATCGGCCGCCTCCTGCAGTGCCCCCGCGACGCCGATCCACCGGCCTTCGAGGGAGGCCGCGGCCGCGGCGGTGAGCGCCACGTTGAAGAAGGCACCGAGGAAGGTGAGCGGGTAGACGAAGGCGAGCGAGACCAGCCAGAAGTGGGTGCGGGAAAAGTGCCCGGCCGAGAAGACGCCGCCGAGGTAGAGCATCAGACCCGCTCCCGCCAGCCCGAAGCCGGTCCCGAGCAGGGCAACGGCGATCATCGTCGGGTCGTGCCGCATCAGCCGGTAGGCGGCGATCGTCAGTCGCCAGCCTCGAGATAGCCGAGATTCCCGCTCCGAAGCCGATTTCACCGTGTTTCTATCGGCGTGGAGAGACGGGATCTGAAGAGGGATCGGGAGGGTTCGATTTTCCCTAATTTCGGGGATGGTTCTTCGTTTCTGCGTCGAAACCAGGGGTACCGAGGACCCATGGCGGCACCAAACACGAAAACTGTTCCAAAACCGGGCGAGGTCTGGTTGAGCTGCCCTCCCTACCTGATGATGGCCCGGATCGTCGAGGTCGACGTCGAGGCCGAGCCGCCGGTGGTCAGCTACGAGCTGCACGACGACGACGGCTCGCTGCTGCAGGCGGTCGAGCACGCCAGGCTCGACTACGGCTGGTGGCGCACCTTCCAGCGGCTCGAACCGCGCTTCGGCTGATTCCCATTAGCCTCTCCGGGCGATGGGCCGGAAACGCTCCTATGTGGAGGGAAATCGTCCTGTCGGCGCGCTGTTCGCATTCGCTGTTATGGCGATCGCGCTCAGCGGTTGTGGCGGCGGCAGCAGCGACGAAGCGACGCTGACCGTGCTCGGCGCCTCCTCGCTGACCGAAGCGCTCGGCCGCTACGGCGACGCCTTCCAGGGGGCGCAGGTGCGGAGCTCGTTTGCCGGCTCCGACCAGCCGGCGGCGCAGATCCGGCAGGGGGCGAAGGCGGACGTCTTCGCCTCCGCCGACACCGACTACCCGGACGAACTGCACCGCGAAGGCCTGGCCGGGAAACCGGTCGTCTTCGCCCGCAACCGGCTGGTGGTGGTCGTGCCGAAGGGCAGCGAGGTCGAGTCGCTCGGCGAATTGACGCGAGCGGGGACGAAGATCGTGATCGGGGATCCCAGCGTCCCGGTCGGCGCCTACACCCGCGAAGTGCTGGGCAGGCTGCCGGCCGCCGAGCGCGAGGCGATCCTCGCCAACGTCCGCTCCGAAGAGCCCGAGGTCAGCTCGGTCCTCGCCAAGGTGGTCGAAGGCGCCGCCGACGCCGGCTTCGTCTACGTCACCGACGCGAAGACCGTCGCCGGGCAAGTCGAGACGGTCCCGGTGCCGCCGCGGCTGCAGCCCGACGTCGCCTACGCCGCCGCGGTCCTCAGCGACAGCCCCGAGCCGGAGCTGGCGGAGCGCTACCTGCAGGGGCTTCTGCACGGCCGCGGCGCCGCCGAGCTGCGTGAAGCCGGCTTCCTGCCGCCGGGATGAGGCTGCGCCCGCCATGAGGCCGGCCGGACCATGAGGCTGCGCTCGGGCTTCGGCCTGCTGGCGCTGGCCGCCGCCGCGGTCTCGCTCGTCTTCCTCGTCCTGCCGGTGGTGGCGATCTTCGCCGACGTCAGCCCGGGGCGGCTGCTCGACGCGCTCGGCGAAGAGTCGGTGCGCGAAGCGCTCTGGCTGAGCCTGCGGACGACGCTGATCGCGGTCGCGATCGTGATCGGGGTCGGCACCCCCGCCGCCTACCTGATCGGCCTGCGCCGCTTCCGCGGCCGCGCCCTGGTGCTGACGGCGATCGAGCTGCCGCTGGTGATGCCACCGGCGGTGGCGGGGATCGCCCTGCTGGCGGCGTTGGGGCCGAACGGGATCCTCGGCGGCTGGGTCGAAGACGCCGGCCTCGAACTGGTCTTCCAGACTGCCGGCGTCGTCGTCGCCCTCGTCTTCGTCTCGGCGCCGTTCTACCTGCGCCAGGCGATCGCCGCCTTCGCCGCGCTCGACCCGCGGCTGCTGGAGGCGGCGCGGACGCTAGGCGCCGGCCAGTTCCGCGCCTTCGCCACGGTCGCGGTGCCGAGCGCGCGCCCGGGGCTCGCCGCCGGGCTCGCGCTTGCCTGGGGGCGGGCGTTGGGCGAGTTCGGGGCGACGCTGCTCTTCGCCGGCTCGCTGGCGGGCGTCACCCAGACGGCGCCGCTGGCGATCTTCTCCGAGTTCAGCCGGCCCGGCGGCTTCGACGCGGCGCTGGCGCTCTCAGCGGTGCTGATCCTGTT
>DASTGL010000127.1:0-6890 GCA_035719145.1 Solirubrobacterales bacterium | reverse complement strand
CGGTGCCGCTGGCGCTGCAGACGCTCGGCTATTCGCAGAACGAGATCGACCAGATCGACGCCTACATCGCCGAGAAGAACACGATCGTCGGAGCGCCCTGCCTGAAGGACGAGCACCTGCCGGTGTTCGACGTGGCGGTCGGCGAGCGGGCGATCAGCCACACCGGCCACATCGACATGATGGCGGCGACCCAGCCGTTCCTCTCGGGGGCGATCTCGAAGACGGTGAACATGCCGCAGACGGCCACCGTCGAGGACATCGCCGACGCCTACACCCGCGGCTGGAAGGGCGGCCTCAAGGCGCTCGCGATCTACCGCGACGGTTCGAAGACCGCGCAGGCGCTGCGCACCGACGCCCAGGAGGAAAAGGGGGCCGAGGCCGAACAGCAGCTGGCCGAGCCGGTCCGCAAGAAGATGCCGCGCGAGCGCGAATCGATCACCCACAAGTTCTCGATCGCCGGCCACGAGGGCTACATCACCGCCGGCAAATATGAGGACGGCTCGGTCGGGGAGATCTTCCTCACCGACATCGGCAAGGAGGGATCGACGATGCGGGGGCTGATGAACGCCTTCGCCACCGCGATCTCGCTTGGACTCCAGTACGGGGTCCCGCTCGAGGACTTCGTGCGCAAGTTCAGCTACATGCGCTTCGAGCCGGAGGGCATCACCGGCAACCCGGAGATCCCCTTCGCCAAATCGCTGCCCGACTACATCATGCGCTGGGTCGCCAGCCGCTTCATCGAGGACACCGAGACCCTGGAGGAACTGGGGATCATGACCTCGGAGGTGCGGGCGAAGAAGGACACCGAGCAGCTCGGGCTCGGAATCGCCACCGACACCGCCGGCCCCGCCAACGGCAACGGCCACACGGGAGGCAACGGCAACGGCAACGGCGGCGCGGTCGCGCCGACGGCGGCGATGACCGAAACCCCCCCGGTGCGCCCGGCGAAGATGAAGGGTCTGGACCTAGGCCCGGCCTGCGAGCAGTGCGGCGGGATGATGCAGCGGACGGGCAGTTGCTACACGTGTTCTTCCTGCGGCAACAACACCGGCTGCGGCTGAGCCACTGAAGCTTTAGAGCTCTACCCCTCGGGCCGCCAGCCATTCGGCGAGCGGCTCGGGGGGTTTGCCTTCGAAGGCAAGGCGGACGCCCTCGCGGAGGACGTGGTCGCCTTTGTCGGCCTGACCGGGGTTGGTGGCGAGCCAGAAGGCAGCGGCTGCGGCGGCGAGGGCGGCGGGGTCGTCGCCTTCGGGGTCGATGCCCTGGACGGTGCTCATCAGCTCGCCCTTCAGGTCCTCGGCGGCGGTGGTCGGTCGGTCGTCGTCCTCGAAGCTCTCGAAGAAGCCGATCACGGCGGTGTCGGTGCCCTCGGGGTCGACGATCGCCGTCGCCTCGCGCACGGCTTCGGAGATCGTCGGGATCGTTTCGCGGTTGCCCGGCTTCATCGAGCCCCTCTTACCCAGCACTTCGTCTTCCTAAATGGCAGCTCTATTAGCGAGATACCTAGACGTTCCTTTATCGTGACGGATCTGTGACATCACTTTTCCTGCACCCCGAAGCATGAGATGCCGCTTCCTGAGCCGGTAGGTAAACAGCGAGAGGTCGTATGCCTCGATCATCTGGGGCACACGGTGGTTCTCGGGACCGCCGGCTCGGGAAAGACGACGATGGCAGTGCATCGCGCTGCCTACCTCTCCAATCCAAAGACGGACCATGCCGGTCCGACCCTTTTACTTTCTTTCAATAACAGCCTGCTCGCGTACCTCAACTACCTATGTCCCTCCGACCTTCAGCAGGTAGATCTGAGGACTTATCACCGCTTCGCACGTGGCTACCTGAGCCATCGCGGGAAGATGGGACGAAACTGGATCTGCGACAGACAGCGAATCCGAGAACGGCTGATAAACGATGCCCTCCTCGAGGTCCGGGGAGAAGATCCGAGAAGCGCCTTCTTGAAGAGGTCGCTCCAGTTCTTCGTAGCCGAGATCAAATGGATGTCTCAACAGGGAGTCCTCACGGCAGAGGAGTACCTCGGTGCCGACCGCGTCGGACGAGGAGACGAAGGCCAGCTCGGCGCCCGGCAGCGAGAAGCAATGTTCCGGGTCTTCGCAAGGTATAGGAAGCTCCGCGCTGCAGCTAGCTATCGGTACGACTGGGACGATATAGCCAGCGCTGTCCTCAGCGAGCTGGCCGACGACGAGGAGCCTAAGAAGTACAAGCACATCGTCATTGACGAGGGGCAGGACTTCTCGCCTGTGATGCTGCGCTCGCTCGCTGCGGCTATACCCTCCGATGGCTCCCTCACCTTCTTCGGGGATGTCGCTCAGCAGGTGTACGGGCGACGCGTTTCGTGGCAGCAGGCAGGTCTGGAGATCACCGCTCCATGGCGGTTCGAGCGCAACTATCGCAATTCGCCTCAAATCGCCGACGTGGGCTTGGCGATAGCCGACATGCCCTACTTCGCCGGTCAAGCCGACATGGTTTCTCCCACGGAGTTTGCGGCCGAGGGCCCGCTGCCAACCCTCGTTTCCTGCGACTCCCGAGAGGAGGAGGTCAAGTTTGCCATCGAACAGGCCAAAGAAGCTTCGGCTGCGGCAAGCGTCGCCATTCTCGTCCGCCGGCACGAGGAGGAAGGCCCATTTAAAAAAGCCTTTCGTCGAAACGGTCGCCGCCTTGATCGGGATATGAGGAACTGGTCGCCGGACCCTGGCATCTCCTACGGAACCGTCCACAACGCCAAGGGCTACGAGTTCGACACGGTGATCCTGGTGGGGATCTGCGATGACCGATGGCCAGATCCGGCAGCAGTTGAAGCCGAAGGGCCGGTTGAGGCCGAAGCATCTGACGGGCGCCTGCTCTACGTCGGCGTGACGCGCGCCCGTTCCGCCCTGATACTCACGTACAGCGGGCGAGCTTCCCGACTATTGCCTAGTCGAAGCGAGCTGTGGACGAAGGTGGACCTAACGACCACCACCACCTCGGTGCGCTGATGGACGCGGCGCTCGCTCGCGCGGTCCGAGACCAGGAGATCACCCGCCTCTGCCATCTGACGCCAACCCGGAACCTCGTCCACATTGTTACGGGAAAGGGGTTGGCGGCGGTGGAAGATCTGACGGCCGACGAGCGGGCTGTCTTCACGGCCCAGGATCCTCATAGGTTCGATCAACACCCGGGCCACCTCTCCTGCTCGATCGAGTACCCAAACGCCTGGTACCTGCGCCGGAAGAAGAACCAGCTCGGCGAAGCGACGAATTTCCGCGACTGGGTCATCCTCGGAATCAAGCCGGACTGCCTGCTGCGGGAGGGCACTCTCTTCAGCGCCGGAAACGCGGCAGCGGGTGGCGGGGCAAGCTTGCAAGGGGGGCTCCAGGGCTTTGCCGCCCTTTTTGCAGATACCGTCACGGACGGGGCCGGCCGGACCTTCCGACGGGAACGGAATCATCTACGGGCATGCCCAACCAATGAGCAGGCGGAGGTGATGGTCTACGCGGGCATTCCTCTTGAGGAGGTCACGACGATCTTTTTGGCCGACACGGAACAGGCCGCTCGCGTCTACGAGGGTCTCAAGCAAATAGGTGCCGAAGCAGGGCGTTTTCATTACGTAATTGCGCCAGAGTTCTTCAACCCGTACCAATTGAGCAAAAAATTACGCAACGGTATAGACCCCACGGAAATTAAGTGGAAAGCTCCAGGCTGAGATGAGCGAGAGCCTGCGCCTGACCGATTCCCTCGATCGTGCCCGCGACCCGATGCTGGCTGCGGCAATTGGCGATGCTCTCGGCTGGCCCGTAGAGAATCGCTCGGGGCGGGTAGGAGGCATCAGTCGAGTTCAGCCTCGTCTGGAATTCGTGGACTGGATGCGTCGCGAGGGGGGCGGCTACGCGCCGCACCAGGTAGAGGTCGCGGCAGGCAGCTATAGCGACGACACTCAGCTCATCCTCGCGGTAGCCCGGAGCAGGATGCGGGGGTCTCAATGGTGGCGGCATTGGACCGACTGTGAGCTGCCGCTCTGGCTCTTGTACGAGCGAGGAGGGGGCGGAGCGACGAAACGAGCAGCCCAAGCCTGGAATCGAGGCCTGCCTCCCTGGTCCGAGGAGAACAAGCCCTCCGACCTCAACAGGTACTGGCGCGCGGGGGGCAACGGCGTGGCCATGAGGGTGTTGCCTCACGTACTCGTCGGAGACCCTGACGCTTTCGGTGGCATCGCTGCTCATATCGTCGCCGACGGGATCTGCACGCACGGGCACCCCCGGGCATTGATCGGGGCGCTCGCTCACAGCTACGCACTCTGGCTCGCGCTCAAACAGAAAGGAACCCTCGGCTTCGGAGAGCTGATCGAACGAACTTTGGACGAGGAGGATGCCTGGGCACCGTTTCCCGGCGCCGTGCCCCACCTAGACGACTGGACCGCCCAGATGGAAATTGCTCGTCCCCCATTCGCGGACGAGTGGAAGCAGACCCGGATCGAGATGCGCCACCTTTTCGAGAGTTGTCGCGAGTCCCTGCGTGGAGGGTCTCTCGCCGTTGACAGGAAGACGCTCCAGGCCCTGGGGGCTTTCGACAAGTCTGTCAACGGGGCCGGAACGATTGCCGCAGCCGCAGCAGTCTTCCTGGCGTCAAGATACGCCTCGCGACCCGCTCAGGGCTTGATGGCAGCTGCTTTCGCGAAGGGGGCTGATACGGACACCATCGCCTCGATGACGGGGTCTTTATTGGGAGCAATCCAGCAAGACGGCTGGCTCTCCGGTCTCAAGCCGCGTCTCCAAGATGCGAGCTATATCGAGCAGGTCGCATCTGACCTCGCGCAAAACAGGTCAGTCCAGGGTCCTATTCAGCCGTGGCGGCAGGAGAACCGTAAAAGCTTCCTCAGGGCGCTCGCACAGGCTGACGAAGGCAATGGCCTTAGCCTTCCGATCTTCGGTCGATGCCGTATCCGACATAGGGACCTACCGGAAACGAAGTCCTCCAGCAAGATCTTCGAATGGATCATGGCGACGGAGGCAGGACAGACGCTCCATGTGAAGCGGGTCGTCCCAACACCGAAGAAAAGGGCTGCGACCGCCACCCAACCCGACCCCTCTACTGCCACTCCCTTCTGGATCGTCCTACGGGTGGCCAACCTAGAGGCGTCTCAGCGCTTCTACGGGGAGCTTTTCGGCTTTCCTGTACGGGAAAACGGCAACTCAGGGCGGCTCTTCGTCCTTGACCGGATCGTTCTTGAGAGAGCAGCTGCTGATGCACCCCCGCCGCCTGCGACCGAGGAGGATCTCCTCGCCAGCCGTCAATCCATCACCCTGTTCATGGATACGGGTGCCCTCGAGCAGATGCACAAGAAGCTCGTTTCGCTCGAAGCC
Source organism: Solirubrobacterales bacterium (assembly GCA_035719145.1). Taxonomy (GTDB): domain Bacteria; phylum Actinomycetota; class Thermoleophilia; order Solirubrobacterales; family 70-9; genus VAYN01. The sequence continues at coordinate 1,536 of DASTGL010000127.1, read as the reverse complement.
CCCGTGTCTGGTGTGATCAAACGGGAGGGGCGAGTCGCTTTTCGTTGCGCCGACCCCGACGGAAATGTGGTCGAAGTCAGGGCCGGCGCCCAGCTCCAGCGTTCCTAGTCAACCGAGAACGACAGTCGCGTCGTGCCTCGGCGTCTCGGTAATGGCTCGGCGGAAGGGGCGCTCTGGGGCCGCGGTAGCCGGAGTGATCTCGTAGCGGTGGACCAGCTCGCGGAGGACTACCGCCATCTCGAATTGGGCGAAGGCGGCGCCGAGGCAGCGGCGGACGCCGCCGCCGAAGGGGATCCAGGTGTAGGTGCCGGGCGGGTTGTCGAGGAACCGCTCGGGCAGGAAGCGCTCGGGTTCGGGGTAGATCTGGGGGTCGCGGTGGATCAGGTGGATGCTGGGGACGACGCGGGCGCCGGCGGGAAGCTCGTAGCCGCCGAGCTCGACCGCCTCGGTCAGCTTGCGGACGACGACGACGATCACCGGCCGCAGGCGCAGCGTCTCCTGCACCGTCGCGGTCAGGTAGGCGTCCTCCCCCGCCTCGACCTCGGCGCGCAGGCGCTCTAGCTTCTCGGGGTGGCGGGTCAGCCGCTCCATCGCCCAGGAGAGCGCGGTCGCGGTCGTCTCGTGGCCGGCGACCAGGAGGGTCAGCAGCTCGTCGCGGATCTCGGCGTCGCTCATCGGGCTGCCGTCGTCGTGGCGAGCCTGCAGCATCATCGAGAGGACGTCGTCGCCCTCGGCCAGGTCCTCGGCGCGGCGGCGCTCGCCGATGATCGCCGCGATCAACTGGTCGACCCGCTCGACCCGGCGGCGGAAGGCGGGGATCAGGTTGACCCGGTCGGGGCCGACCATCAGCACCGGCAGCAGCACTCGCGGGTTCGTCGTCAGGTCGAGGAAGTCCCGCAGGGCCTCGCGCAACGGCCCCATCCGCTCGGCATCGTGGACGCCGAAGACGGTCTCGATGATGATCTCCAGCGTGATCGCCTGCATCCGCGGCCGCAGCTTGTAGGGGACGCCGGTCGGCCAGCTCTCGATCTCGCGGGCGGCGATCTCGGTCATCTTCTCGCCGTAAGCCTGCATCCGCTCGCCGTGGAAGGGCGGCAGCAGCAGCTTGCGCTGGCCGATGTGCTTCTTCTCGTCGAGGACGAGGACCGAGTTCTCGCCGAGAATCGGCCGCAGGATCTGGTTGCCCTCGCCGGCGTGGAAGATCTTCGGGTCGCCGGTGAAGACCTGCTTGACCAGCTCCGGATCGGCGATCACCGCCCAGTCGCCCTCGTAGGCGATCTTCAGGGTGAACATCGGGCCGAAGCGGGCGCGGCTCTGCTCCAGCAGCCACTGCGCCTTGCGCGACCAGATCGCCGTCTGCGGCACCCGCCCCATCCGCGGTCCCGGCGGCAGTCCCTTGATCGGCGCCGGGCCGTGCCCGTTGACCGCTGCCGCCGCCTGCGTGGCCGCCTCCATGAAGTCCAACCTACTCCTGGATTTATGCGCTGGTGTGTGACGTCTGTACTTCGGAAGCGCTGGGCGCCGATGTAGGTCCTG
>DASTGL010000126.1:0-5740 GCA_035719145.1 Solirubrobacterales bacterium | reverse complement strand
ACAAAGTCCTCACCCAGCTCGGCAAGGACTCGGTGATGTTCATGGCGGCGAAGGAGTTCCCGCTGCCGATCGAGTACCGCTTCCTGCCGCTGGAGGAGGTCTTCCACGAGGCGCCCGCCGACATGGCCGACCGCACCGTCGTCTTCCTCGATTGCGGCAACCTCGACCGGATGCCGGTCGAGTGGCTGACCGCGGGCGGCAACGAGGTCATCAACATCGACCACCACCACGACAACACGCGCTTCGGCAATTTCAACCTGGTCGAGGTCGGCGCCTCCTGCACCGCCGAGATCGTCTACGACCTGGCGTTGCTGCTGGGGGCGAAGCTGACGCCGGAGATCGCCTCGGCGCTCTACGTCGGCCTGATCACCGACACCGGCAAGTTCATGTACGAGAACACCAACGCCCACACCCACCGGGTGGCGGCGGACCTGATCGACGCCGGGGTCAACGTCGACGACACCTACCGGCGCCTCTATGAGCACGTGCCGATCGAGAAGCTGCGGCTCGTCTCCCGCGCCCTCGACAAGATCTCCAGCCACCTCGACGGCAAGCTGGTGATCAGCTACATCACCACCGTCGACTACGAGGCGACCGGAGCGGGCGAGGAGATGACCGAGGGACTGATCGACAACCTGCGCTCGATCGAGGGGGTCAAAGTGGCGGCGGTGATCCGCGACCTCGGCGAACGCGGCCGCTCCGCCCGCAAGGTCAGCCTGCGCTCCAGCGCCGGCGATGTCGACGTCTCGGCGATCGCCCGCGTCAACGGCGGCGGCGGGCACAAGCGGGCCGCCGGCTTCTCGACCGACCTCGAGTTCGAGCAGCTGGTCGAGTTCCTGGCCGCCGAGGTCTCCGGCCAGCTCAACGCCTGAGCGATGGCGGCCGCGACCGGTTCCGTGCTGCTCTTCGACAAGCCGGCGGGCGTGACCTCGCACGACGTCGTCGCTCAGGTGCGGCGCCAGCGCGGCGGCAAAGTCGGCCACGCCGGCACCCTCGACCCCTTCGCCACCGGCCTGCTGCTGATCCTGCTCGGCCGCGCCACCCGGCTGCAGCGCTTCCTCGTCGGCCTGCCGAAGACCTATCTGGCGACGGCGCGGCTCGGCTGGCGCTCCTCGACCGGCGATCCCGACGGCGAGCTGACCGAGACCGGGCGGGTCCCCGACTCCCTGGAGCTGCCGACCGGGACCGTGCGCCAGCGGGTGCCGATGACCTCGGCCGTCCGCGTCGGCGGCGAGCGCCTCTACAAGAAGGCCCACCGGGGCGAGGTGGTGGAGACTCCCGAGCGCGACGTCCAGGTGCACCGGGCGGAGCTGCTCTCCAGCGATGCGGAGCGCGCCCACTACGAGATCGAATGCTCGGCCGGGACCTACATCAGGACGCTGATCGAGACGCTGGACGATGCCTACTGCGCGGAGCTGCGGCGGACCGCCATCGGGCCCTTCCGGGTCGAGAACGCGGGGGAAGAGTTTCCCGCCGCCGAAGTCGCGGAGCTGGTGCCGGCAGTGGCGGAGGCGCTGCGATGAGCATGAAGGTCACTTCGCTCCCCGACGCCGAGCCGCGGCCGCGCAACGTCGCGATCGGCACCTTCGACGGCGTCCACCTCGGCCACCAGGCGGTGATCGAGGGCGCCGACACCGTCCTCACCTTCGATCCCCACCCGCTCGAAGTCCTGCACCCGGCGGCGACGCCGAAACTGATCATGCCCTTCAACGTCAAGCGCGACGTGATCGAAGGCCTCGGTGTCCAGGAGCTGGTCGTCATCCCCTTCGACGAGGACTTCGCCCACCGCAGCGCCGAGGACTTCATCGAGCACGTGCTGCTGGAGAAGCTCGACGCCAAGCAGGTCTCGGTCGGCGAGAACTTCCGCTTCGGCGCCAAAGCCAAGGGCGATCCGGCGATGCTGGAAGCGCGCCCTGAGTTCCAGGCCCGGGTGGTGCCGCTGGTTGAAGTCGACGGCGAGACCGTTTCTTCCACTCGCATCAGAGCTCTGGTCGCCGCCGGCGAGATGGAGGCGGCCCGCCGCTGCCTCGGCGCCCCCTTCATGGTCGAGGGGGAAGTGGTGACCGGCGACCAGCGCGGTCGTGAGCTCGGCTTCCCTACCGCCAATATCGTCCCCGACGATCGCTTCGCCTACCCCGGCCACGGCGTCTACGCGGCTTTCGCCGACGGCGTCCCCGCCGCCGTCAACGTCGGCGTCCGCCCGACCTTCGAGAGCGGGAGGGGGGTCCTGATCGAGACCTACCTGATCGACCGCGAAGAGGACCTTTACGGCAGGACCTTGCGCGTCGCCTTCGTCGAGCGCCTGCGCGGCGAGCGCAGCTATCCCGACGTCCAAGAGCTGATCGACCAGATGCACCGCGACGTCGAGGACGCCAAGCGCGTCTGTGCTAGCTTCCAGCGGCCGTCGCGCTGAGTCTGCGCGGCGTTTTCTACGAGATGAGCCTGACCAAAGAGAAAAAGAGCGAGCTGATCGGCAAGTACGGCCGCGGCGAGAACGACACCGGCTCGGCCGAGGTCCAGATCGCCCTGATGACCGAGCGGATCAACGAACTCACCGAGCACCTGCGCGCCCACGCGAAAGACCATCACTCGCGGCGCGGCCTGCTGATGCTGGTCGGTAAGCGCCGGCGGATGCTGCGCTACCTCGAAAGCTCCGATCTCGAGCGCTATCGCGCCCTGGTCAAAGAGCTCGGCCTGCGGCGATGATCGCGGTCGGGGAGCAAGCCCCCGACTTCACCCTCCGCGACCAGGACGGGGAGAAGGTTTCCCTGTCCGACTTCAAGGGCCGCCAGGTGCTGCTGGTCTTCTACCCGGGGGACTTCAGCCCCGTCTGCGGCGACCAGCTCTCGATCTACCAGGAGGTCAAGCCGGAGATCGCCGAGAAGGGGGTCGAGCTGGTCGGGATCAGCGTCGACAGCTTCTTCGCTCACAAGGCCTTCCAGGAGAAGCTCGGGATCGACACGACCCTGCTCTCCGACTTCGAGCCGAAGGGCGAGGTCGCCCGCGCCTACGGCTCCTACCTAGACGCGCCGCTCGGCTTCGCCAACCGCACCCTCGTCCTCGTCGACGAGGAAGGCAAAGTCGCCTGGACCCACGAATCGCCCAACCCGGGCGAGTTCCCCGGCGCCAACGTCATCTTCGACGCTCTCTCCTGACGCGAAACCGTAGAAATGCGCCTATACGACGCATTTTCACGGACTCGGTGAGATGAACGACCTCAGCAGCGCCCCGATCCCGCCGGTTGGGCCGGACGACCACATCCGCGGCGAGGGGGAGGAGGGGATCGTCGTCTACGCCGACCTTGCCTGTCCGCACTGCGCCGCCGAGTGGCCGCGGCTCCGGGAGCACGCCGGCCGGTTTGTCTTCCGCCACTTCCCGGTTGCCAGCAAGCATCCGCGCTCGCCGGCCCTCCACGCCGCAGCCGAGGCGGCCGGTCGGCAGAGCCGCTTCTTCGAGCTGGTCGACTCGCTCTACGCGGATCGTGCCCGCGTGGACGATCCGCACCTCTGGGAGCGGTGCAAGCAGCTCGGGCTCGACCTCGACCGCTTCGAGGCGGACCGCCGCTCGGACCCCGTCCAGGCACGGATCCGCTCAGATTTCCAAGCCGGCATCCGCGCTGGCGTGGCTGGCACTCCGGCGGTTTTCGATGCCTGTACCCTTCAGACAGTTAGAGAACGAGAGTTCTGAAAGCGAAAGAGCCGCCAACCGGGCGGCCGGAGGTAACAACTAAATGAGCATGTTTGACGTTACCCGCGTCTCGGCGGATATCGGCGATGGCCAGATTTCCTTCGAGACCGGCAAACTCGCGAAGCAGGCGAGCGGTGCTGTCGTCGTCCGCAGCGGCGACACGATGGTCCTCTGCACCGCCACCGTCGGCAACCTTCGCGACGTGGACTTCCTACCCCTGACCGTCGACATCGAGGAGCGGATGTACGCCGCGGGCAAAATCCCCGGCTCGTTCTTCCGTCGCGAGGGCAAATCCAGCGAGAAGGCGACGCTGACCGCGCGGATGATCGACCGTCCGATCCGCCCGCTCTTCCCCAAGGGATGGCACTACGAGACCCAGCTGGTCGCGACCCCGATGTCGGTCGACCAGGTCCACCCCTACGACATCCTGGCGATGAACGGCGCCTCCGCGGCGCTGGCGATCTCGCCGGTCCCGGTCGCCGCCCACGTCGGCGCCGTCCGCATCGGCAAGCTCGACGGCGAATTCGTCGTCAACCCCGAGGAGGAGACGCACGAGGAGCTCGAACTCGACCTGATCGTCGCCGGCACCGACGAGGCGATCCTGATGGTCGAGGCCGGCGCCAGCGGCGTCACCGAGGCCGAGATCCTCGACGCCCTCGACATCGCCCACTCGCAGATCAAGAAGCTCTGCGCCGCGATGGGCGAGCTCGAAGAGAAGGCCGGCAAAGAGAAGATGGTCGTCGAGGCCCCGCAGATCGACGAGGGCCTGCTGACCAAGATCCGCGATTCGCACGGCCAGGCGCTGGTCGACGCGATCGCCACCGAGGGCAAGCTCGAGCGCTACGAGGCGATCGACAAAGTCAAGGACGAGGTCGTCGGCCACTACGCCGCCGCCCACGAGGCCGATGAGGTCGACGAGGCGAGGGTTGCCGAGGTCAAGGCGGCGATCGACGCGATCGAGAAGGAAACGATCCGCAAGGCGATCGCGGTTGAAAAGAAGCGCCCCGACGGTCGCGCCCAGGACGAGATCCGGCCGATCGAGTGCGAGGTCGACATCTCCCCGCGCGTCCACGGCTCGGCTCTGTTCACCCGCGGCGAGACCCAGATCCTCTCCAACGTCGCTCTGGGCACGACCCGGATGGACATGCGGATCGACACGCTCGGCCTGCAGACCACGAAACGGTTCTGGCACCACTACAACTTCCCGCCCTTCTCGGTCGGGGAGGCGGGCTTCATGCGCGGCCCGAAGCGCCGCGACATCGGCCACGGTGCCCTCGCCGAGCGCGCCCTGGTGGCGACGATCCCGGACGAAGAGTCGTTCCCGTACGTGATCCGGGTCGTCTCCGAGACGCTCGAGTCCAACGGCTCCTCGTCGATGGGCTCGGTCTGCGCCTCCTCGATGGCGCTGCAGGCCGCGGGCGTCCCGGTCAGCGCACCGGTCGCCGGCGTCGCCATGGGCCTGATCAAAGAGGGCGACGACTACATCGTCCTCACCGACATCGCCGGCGTCGAGGACCACCTCGGCGACATGGACTTCAAGGTCGCCGGCACCGCGGACGGGATCACCGCCCTGCAGATGGACATCAAGATCACCGGCGTCACCTTCGACATCCTCCGGGACGCGCTGGAGCAGGCCAACAAGGGCCGCCAGTTCATCCTCGGCAAGATGGCCGAGGCGATCGACGGGCCGCGGGAGAAGCTCTCCGCGCACGCGCCGGCGATCGAGTCGATCAAGATCGACCCGGAGAAGATCGGGGCGGTCATCGGCAAAGGCGGCGAAACGATCCGCGCCCTCTGCGAGGAGTTCGAGGCCGAGATCGACGTCGAGGACGACGGCACCGTGCGGATCTACGCCCCGACCGGGGAACTGGTCGACGGCGCGGTCTCCCGCATCAACTCGATGACCAAGGAGGCCGAGATCGGAGACCGCTACGGCTCCGCCAAGGTGGTGAAGACGACCACGTTCGGCGCCTTCGTCGAGCTGGTCAAGGGCACCGACGGCCTGCTGCACATCTCCAACGTGAAACCCGGCGAGCGGGTCGATTCGGTGGAT